>CATPAW010000204.1 GCA_955652255.1 uncultured Chthoniobacterales bacterium
CAAAACCTCGAGGAACTGCTCGATCTTTGCGGTACGCGAAGCTCGATTCGTGAATAAGGTGGCGCGCATCGGCGCATGGAGCAGATTAGCGTGTGCACCAGGTCGCAAGTAGTGCCGTAGACTGGAACGCCATTCGCGAAGAGTTCCCGATCCTCCGCGAACAGGCGCACGGCCATCCGCTGATCTACTTCGATAGCGCGGCAACTTCGCAAAAGCCGCGGGCCGTCCTCGATACGCTTCGACATTATTACGAGCACGAAAACGCCAATGTGCATCGTGGTCTCCACGAGCTCAGCTCGCGCGCGACGCTAGCTTACGAAAAATCGCGGCAGCGTGTCGCGAGCTACCTGGGCGCTGCGACTGCCGATGAGATCGTTTTCACGCGCGGGACCACCGAAAGCATAAACCTTGTGGCGCAGGCGTGGGGCGAGAAATTTATTCGCGCGCGTGATGTGATCCTCCTCACCGAAATGGAGCATCACAGTAACCTCGTGCCCTGGCAGTTGTTGGCCGAGCGAACGGGCGCCCACCTGCGTTTCGTACCGGTCCGGGACGATGGCACTCTCGCGCTCGATCAGCTTCCTTCATTGCTCACGCCCGAAGTGAAGCTCTTCGCCTTCACACACATTTCAAATTCCCTCGGAACGATCAATCCTGTTGCCGAGCTTTGTGACAAAGCACGGTCTGTCGGCGCGCTCACACTGGTGGATGCGGCACAAAGTGTGGGACATTTGCCAATCAATGTGCGCGAATTGGGCTGCGATTTTCTCGCGTTCTCCGGACACAAAATGTGTGGACCGACCGGTATCGGAGCGCTCTACGGGCGCGCCGAAGTTCTCGATCCGATCCCGCCCTGGCATGGCGGCGGCGAAATGATCGTCAGCGTCACCCTGGAAAAAAGCGCGTTCAAGAAAGCGCCGCACCGATTTGAGGCGGGCACACCGAACATCGCCGGCGCGATCGGGCTCGCCGCGGCCATCGATTACATCGAGCGGATCGGACGCTCAGCGATTTTCGAGTACGATGGACAACTCACCGGCTATGCGATGGAACGGCTCGCTGAATTGCCGGGGATGCGCGTCCTCGGACCGCGTGAAGAGCGCGGCGCGCTTGTTGGTTTCGTGATGGAGACCGCGCATCCACACGATCTCACGACGTTCGCAGATCAGTACGGATTGGCCATGCGTGGCGGACACCATTGCAACCAGCCGCTGATGCGGAGGTTCGGCTTGGCCGGGACAACTCGCGCGAGCTTCTACTTTTACAACACGACAGCGGAAATCGACCGCATGATTGAAATCCTCCGTGCTGCCGTGCGTTTCTTTTCATGAGTCCAGAATTCGAAGAACTTTACCAGGAGGTCATTCTCGACCATTCGCGCCGTCCGCGGAATTTTGGAGATCTCGCTGACGCCGCGGTGCTGGTGCATGGCGACAATCCGGCGTGCGGCGACGAGATTCATCTTGGCGTCCGATTTGGCGAAGGCGGAAACTTGCAAGATATCAAGTTCACCGGCCGCGGCTGCGCGATCAGTCAGGCATCCGCCTCATTGATGACAACGAAGTTGAAAGGCAAAAGTTCTGCTGAAGCGATGGAAATGTTTCGCGTATTTCATGATCTGGTCACCGGCGAAACGGACGATGCACCCAGGATGTTGGGTGATCTTCGACTGATGCAAGGCGTGCGGAAATTTCCACAGCGGGTCAAATGCGCGATGCTGGCCTGGCGGGCGATCGAGCAGGCATTGCAGCAGAGCGCCGGTGAATCGACCATTTCGACCGAAACCGATTTTGTCGCGCCGACGAAACGCGATTTTTAATTGAAATAAAGAATCGTTTGCTAACTTCGTCCGATGCCCACAAACGTCCTCGGAACTGAACTCAAATGCTGTTGTCGCGATCCGATGACCGGATTTTATCGCGACGGTTACTGCCGCACCGGGCCGGAAGATGTCGGTCAGCATACGGTGTGCGTGCAAGCCACGCGCGAGTTTCTGGATTTTTCCGTGCTCGATGGAAACGACTTGGTCACGCCACATCCAGAATGGGGTTTTCCCGGGTTGGAACCTGGCGACAAGTGGTGCGTTTGCGTCACGCGTTGGAAAGACGCACTGGAACACGGCGTCGCGGCGCTAATCGATCTTGAGGCGACGCACTCCTCCGCGCTCGAGTTCGTCACATTGGAAGAGCTAAAGGCGCACGCGCTCAAGTAAAGAAGACTCAATCTTTATCTTTGTTACTTTCGTCGGAAATCGAAGCGTGTAGTTTCTTCCTTGCCGCTCTGCAAATATGTCCATTCTTCGATGTGATGGTTGGCGCCGTCGAAGATGAAGGCACCCTGCTGCATGTGGCCGGCGTCGGGTTGGATGTTGGTTCCGTCTTTGAATTTGAAGACGAGGCGATTTGGATCGCCGCCGGTCATTAAAACCATGCGCGGCTGGTTGTGCGCGGCGCAGTAATGCGTGGCCATCAGTTTGTTCCCGTCCATATGAAACATGGTGATCATTTCGTGCGGTGTATCTTCGTCGAGCCAACTCGCCAGCGCAGAGCCATCCGAAACCAGTTTGAAGCGTGCGTGGGTATCGAGCGGTTTGCCATTTTCGTTTACTGTTCCCTGCCATGAACCGACGAGTGTTATCATTTTGTCGTAAGCGGGTTTTTTTGCGATTTTGGACGTTTGTTCGGCCGCGAGTAACGCGGCGGAAGCAAGCATAAGCGCGACAAAAAGAGTGATTCTGATTCGCATAACGACCTCCTGAAATTTCTTGTCGATCTTGCACTCGCGCACGTCAGTCGTCGAGCGTTTCCTGTAGTGGCGCTCTGCGAGCGTCGCATTAACTTCAACCCAGCGCGACAATTTCAATTCTGGCAAATCGGGAGATTCCCATCCACGGTATCCGCGAATTGAAACTGCCGTTTAGTTTTTTTCTGGCACTGCGGTATTTGAAACCGAAGCGCACTTTTCTCTCCATCATCACCTTGATCTCGGTGCTCGGTGTGACACTCGGTGTGACGGTGCTGATTCTCGTCATCTCAGTCATGACCGGGTTCGATCGTGAACTTCGCCAAAAGGTGATCGATTTCGACGCGCACATTCTCGTCACGACCGAGGATATCCTGCACGATTGGCGAGCGCTCAAAACAAAGATCGACAATGTGCCTGGCGTGGTCGCGACCGCGCCCTACGTGCAAGGGCCGGTCATCGTCGAGTTCGAAAAGCGCCGGCTCGCCCCGATGATTCGCGGCGTCGATATTGCGGAAGAGGAAAAGGTGGTCCCGCTGCGAAAATTCATCAAAGAGGGCAAGCTCGATCTCGACGGCGAATCGACCGTGCTCGGCATCGAACTCGCCCGCCAATTGCGCGTCCATGTCGGCGACAAACTCACCGTCTATTCACCGGGAAATCTTGGACAGATTCTCGATGGAATTAAGAAGCTCGAAACTGCGAAGGGCACGGATGAAAAGAAAGCGATCGACGAACTGCGCGATGTCATTTTGCCCAAAGACCTCACCGTCACCGGCATTTATGAAACGGGGCATTACCTGCACGACTCCGAGTTTCTCCTCGTGCCGATTTACATTGGCCAGGAGCTTTACGGGCTCGGTGACGCCCTTCACGGCATCACGGTAAAGACCGACAATCCCTACGGCGCCGAGCGCGTAAAAACCGAGATCCAGAATTTTCTGACACCGCCGCAATTCGCCGAGACTTGGATCGACATGAACCGTCAATATTTCGAAGCCGTCCGCCTCGAACGCACGGTGATGTTCTTCCTCCTTTTTTTCATTGTTGTCGTCGCCGCATTTGGAATCATGAGCACACTCATCACCGTGACCGTGCAAAAACGGCGCGAGATCGGGATCGTGAAAGCGCTCGGCGCAAACATCTCACAAATCATTTGGGTATTTCTCGGTCAGGGCACTGTGGTCGGGTTGTTTGGCACGCTTACTGGCCTCGGGCTTGGTATGACGTTGATTCGCTACCGCAATGAATTCAGTCACTGGCTAGCATCGACGTTGCACATCGAAATTTTCCCCCGCGAAGTCTATCAATTTTCGGAAATTCCCGCACAAATCATCCCGCAAGACGTCTGGATCATTTGCATTAGCGCCTTTCTCATTTGCTCTTTGGCCGCACTAATTCCGGCCTATTTCGCCGCGCGCCTTGATCCAGTCAAAGCGCTCAGATACGAGTGAGTTTGGAAGCGCAGGCTTCCCGCCTGCTCTTCCCGGCATCCTACCGGAAACCCACCAACAAAATAAATCGTCGCGAATAATGACGTGCTTGTCAGGAGCGTGCCGGCAAATGGCGCTGCAGTCCGCTGAGGAAAACGTCCAGTGCGCGAAAGGCATAAGCGTATCCATTTGCCCACTCGCTTTCACGCGGTCCGGCGACGTTGAGAATGTCGATCTTATGATTACGGACAAGATCGACCGTCAACTTTGCGGCACATTCGGAGGAAATTTTTGCTGCATCAATCAGCACGTGCTGGCGCTGCAGTTTGTTACAGCATTCGACCGTATATTCCGTTCCGCCGCGCAACTTGTCGAAGTAAATGATCACCGTGCCGCCCGAGTCCTGCACATTTTGTAATGTGCGTTCGGCGTAGCCTCCTTCTTTCAACTCTTTCACGAGATAATGATCCGGGATTCGCCCAAGCTCATCGAGTCGCCCCGCCGGACACCAACCGCCGCATTCGATCCCGTGATTCAATGCGACATCAAGCGCCGCGCGGTCCACGCCTGTTTGCCCACCGGAAATAATTTTCATGTGTATCCACTGTAGCCGCTGCTCTCAGAGCGGCACAATAAGCGCTCGGTTTTAATGCGTAAGCGTCGG
Source organism: uncultured Chthoniobacterales bacterium (assembly GCA_955652255.1). GTDB lineage: Bacteria > Verrucomicrobiota > Verrucomicrobiia > Chthoniobacterales > UBA10450 > UBA10450. The sequence continues at coordinate 4,840 of CATPAW010000204.1, forward strand.
GCTTCCCTGAGCGAAGCGACTACATATTTTCCATCGCCCGTTGCTCCGACCGATTACGCGCGAACGGATTGAAATTCGTCCCCCGATCGTAAACATCGATGCCTTCGGAGCGCTTCAGATTATTCACGATCCAATAAGTAATCGGCGTCGCCGCTGCCTCATACAGCACTTTGAACCAGTAGCCCCAGAAAATGAGACTGCCGATGGTTGACCACGATTCGCGACCGCCGAATGCGATTAGTATCACCGTCGTCGTATCGACAAACTGCCCGGTAATTGTCGATCCAACGGTGCGCGTCCAAAGCCACTTGCCGTTCGTCCAAAGTTTCATCTTCGCGAGCGTGTAGGAATTGGTGAATTCGCCAAGCCAGAATGCGACCAGACTCGCGACGACGAATCGCGGCACGACGTAAAAGACCGACTCGAACGCTTTTTGATTCGTCCATTCCGGCGCGGCCGGAAACCAAACCACGAACAAGCCCATTAAGGTCAGCAAAATATTCGCGGAAAACGCGACCCAGATGGCGCGACGCGACGCGCCGTAGCCGTACACTTCCGTAAAAATGTCGCCGAAAATGTACGTAATCGGGAAGAGCAATTGCGCGCCGCTTACTCGCGGAACGTGACCGAAAAAATGAATGAATGGAATGACGCAGATTTTCTGGCCGACCAAATTCGAGATCAGCAGGATCACGACAAAAATGTGAACAAGCAGATCGTAAAAACGAAAACTGCTCAGCCGCGTGTCCCGCGCGCTGAGTCGACGAATCATTGTCGATCTTTCAATCGCCGCCTCTGTCATGTCGAGCGAGGTCGAGACATCTCGAACTGTTATCTTTGATTCCCTCGCAGGTCGTCTAATCGCCGGTCGGAATAATGTCCGCGCGTTCCACCACTAGGATCACCGTCCGCTCGGGCGCGCGCGTGCGATGGCGCACACCCTTCGGCACGACGAATCCCTGACGCGGCGCAAGATCGACAACGCGATCTTCGAGATCAATCAGGAACCGTCCACCCACGACGTAAAAGAATTCGTCGATGTCTTTGTGTTCGTGCCAGTGATATTCACCCTGAATCACTGCCAGCCGCACAACTGAATCGTTCACCTGGCAAAGCGTTTGGTTGTACCATTTGTCGGTGCAGGCATCGGCCAGCTTCTGCACATCGACAACCTCCAGCGGCTTGTGGAGGATGTTCAGGTAAGTTTTGTACGGAAAATCCTGCGCAACTTTCTTTGAGTCCATGCTTAAGACTCTTGCGCACCCAGATGAAGATGTCGATCCGCCCATTTTGTCATTCCAAGCGAAGTCGAGGAATCTCTTACTGTCATCTTAAAATAATGAGAGATGTCTCGACTCCGCTCGACATGACAGAAGCTATTCTTCGCCGTCGAAGTAATCTGTTTCTATTCCTTTTATGATTACGTCGGCCATTCCTTCTTTGATAACCGCCCATTTGCCGCTGTCTGGGTAATAACAAGAATCTCCGCCGCGTCCGCCACTGCGCGGGTTATCCGCGATGACATAGTAAACCAAATCGTCATCGCCCGCGTTGCTGAGTTGATGAGCTTCGCCCGGCTGAAAGAAAAACGCGTCGCCCGCGGTTACGATTGTCGATCCATCCTTGTCGCGAACACTGCCGCGACCGGCGACGAAGAGATAAAGTTCCGATTCGGCTAAGTGCGAGTGATACGGGCAATACGATTTCCCTTTCGGAATCCGCACCAGCGCCAGATCAAAGGGATGGCGCTTCGCCAGATCGAGCGAGTCCACTTCCCGGCCGAGCGCGATCGAAATATCTTTCACGAACTTGTGAAACTTGCCCTTCGGCGACTTTCGTTCCTGCTCGGGAATGTCTTTCAGATTCACTTTGCGCATGGAAACTCAGACTTTGTACTCCTGTTTAATAAGCTGAAAAAGCCATTCCCGCTCAACTTCCATTAGTCCTCTGCCAATGTCGATTCTTTCGGTCGCATGATCGAGCGTCAAACG
>CATPAW010000205.1 GCA_955652255.1 uncultured Chthoniobacterales bacterium
AGGCCAATTAATCGATCAAAGACCACCGCCAATAATGCGCCCGCCTTATGGTCCGCGGTCTCTTTCAGCAGCAGATAGCCCTTAATAATATCGCCGCCGGTCCCGCCGGGCAGAAATTGATTGTAGAACATTCCAATCAAAAACAGACCAATCAGCCGAAAAAAATTGAGTCGAATTCCCTGCACCCGCAGCAAAATCTGCCATCGGATTGCAGCGGCAATTTCAACAGTCACGTAAGCGAAGATAGCGGCGACGACCCATCGAAAATCCGCGGCCTGGAGCGCCTTGGCCATTTTGGCACGCTGCTCATGATCGTGGAAGACCCAGATCAACAACGCGATTGTGACCGCCAGTTGAATAATGGTGATGAGAATTTTCTTCATGCGCCGAAGTGTTCTTTCCACTTTGCAACCGAGCGCTGAATTTCTTCACCGCTTTTTCGCGGACTCATTTCCCAAACCCAGGCGCAATCTTTCGGCAACAGCGGCACCAGTTGGGCAAGATCGACATCTCCGGTGAACGGCGGCTGATGGTCCTGCGCCGGCCAGATGCAATCCTGGACATGACAGCCAAAGGTGCGCGGACCGATTTGACGAAGCCACTCCGCATGATCGAGAAAGGCGAGGTTCTCTTTGATCTGAATGTGACCGAAATCGTGCCAGTAACCGACCTGCGGCGAATTGAGTTCGTCGAGTAACGCCGGCAATTCGCGTTCGTTCGGAATTTCTTCGTAACCGCGGCGGCCTTCGATCCCGAGTTTTATCTTTTTCGATGCGGCGTACTCAACGATCCGGCGCAAACAATCCTTCACTCGATCGAGATGGGCCGCCGAAGCCGCTTCGCGTTTTTCGACGGCGCGGATTTTTTCCCGAACGTATTTGCGGGAAAGGAGTTCGCCTTTTTGAGCAAGTTTGATCAACGAATCGGTCACCGGTTTCATCGGTATTTCCCCGAGGTGCATGACGATAAAAGGCGCGCCCAGCCGCTCGGCAAAATCGATGGTCTGCAAGGTTTGTTTCACCGCCCGCTCGCGTTCGTTTCCGTAGGCAGACGAAAACTGGTAGCAATCGGGTGAAGCGCCCAATACTTCTACCGGTAACGGACAAAAATTGTGCAGACTGCTGAACTTCACTTTGCCGGTTTCATACATTTTTTGAATTCCGGGCATGAGCGAGATTCGAATACCGTGTCCCAGCTCCACGCGATCGAAACCGAGGTCGACAATCTCGCGCAGCATTTCGGCGCCGTCGGTGTGCCGGCCTGAATTCCAACAGGTCGAAAACGCGATCACGTTAAATAGTCGCGGCGATCGGAGGCGGCGTTTCGCCAGCTTGCGATTCACTTAGTGACGGTTCGCAACATTGTTTCCGAATCCGGGCCAACACCAACAACGTGATCGCGCCGTAACAGATCGCAGCAATCACAAGCGCGGTTGGCATTCCGATTAAGTCAGACAAACCCGTTACGCCCAATCCGGCGATTGGCATCAGCCCGACGAAACTCAACATGAACACAGCCGACACGCGTCCGCGCAGATAATCGGGCGCACGTTCCTGCACGATCGTGCTGCAAAGTCCAAAGTTCGTCGCCAGGCCCAGCGAATTAACAATGAGGAGCGCCATCGCGACATAAAAACTCGGCGCGCGCGAAAGACCAGTGACCGCAAGTGTGACCGCAGTCGCGCAGATCATCATCAAAGGAACGCGTTTTTCGCGCGGCAACCCGATCAGGAAAATCGAGCCTACGACCGCCCCGATGGCGGACGCGCCCATCAACCAGCCTAGTTTGTCCGCGCCCAGATGGAGCACGAGCCGGACGTAAAGCGGCATCATCACGGTGATGATCGGAAAAATGCAAAGCGATTGCGTGGCAATGAGAACGATCATGGCGAGACTGGGCTTGTCGCTGGCCACGTAGCGAAATCCTTCTTTGATTCCGCTCATTCGTTTTTCTTCTTCCTCCTTGGTGCCTTGCACACGAGGCGGCAATGAAAGAATGGCGACGATCAGAGCAATAAACGAGATCGCATTCGCAAAAAACGCCGAGGCCAGGCCGCAAGCTGAGACCAAATAACCACCGATGGCGGGTCCGAACACGCGCGACCCATGAAAAACAGAACGATCGATTGAAATCGCGCTTTGAATTTCTTCCCGCTTCACCAGCTCCGGTACCAGCGCCGACAATGTCGGCATCTCAAACGAGTTCGACACACCCTGGATCGCAGCGAAAACGAAAATTTGCCAGATGGCGATTTTCCCACGCCAAATTAGTAACCCGATCGAAACCGCGATGGCAATCTGGATGTATTGTGTAATCAACAAAATCTTGCGCTTATCGAATTTGTCAGCCGTTGAGCCTCCAATCATCGTAAGGGCCAGCATTGGCAACCCGGCGCAAAGCTGGACTAATCCAAGCATAAATGCCGAAGTCGTGAGCGTGGCCATTACCCAACCCTGGGTCATCACTTGCATCCACGTTCCCGTGTCTGAAATCGCCGAGCCGATGATGTAACGGCGGAACGGACCCGGGCGCAAAACGCGAAGCGCATTGCGAGTCGTCAATTTTACTTCCGCGCTCATCGGCAAGACTCATACGCGGGAAGAAGCACCGCCGCAATTGAGAGAAAGATTTCCACGCGAGGAAAGCGACTCCGACGCGCGTTTGCTCCCCGGAGCCAGTAGTCGATTGTGAGTTATGCGCATTGACCGGTTCACCCAGAAAATGCAGGAGGCGCTCCAAGCGGCGCAGGACGTCGCTTCGCAATTTAATCATCAGGAAATCACCAACGAGCATTTTCTGTCCGCGCTCCTCGACCAAAGCGACGGCATAACGCAACCGCTTTTGGAAAAAATCGGTGTTCCGGCGAATCGATTGCGCGAGCGACTGACCGCTGAGCTCGAACGCCGGCCGAGAGTCACCGGCGCGGCTGTTGATCTTCGGCTCTCGAATGAGCTCCGCAGCGTGCTCGACGGCGCCGAGAAAGAAATGGCGAAGTTGAAAGACGAATATACGAGCGCCGAGCATTACTTACTTGCGCTCAGCGCGGCCCCGCCAAGCGGGGTTCCAGCCGCAAAAATCCTGAAAGATCTCGGCGTCACGCGCGACAAGTTGATGCAGGCGCTGCAACAGGTGCGAGGTTCGCAGCGCGTGACCGATCAAAACCCGGAAGGAAAATATCAAACGCTCGAAAAATACGGGCGCGATCTGACTGAACTGGCGCGTCGCGGCAAGATTGATCCGGTCATCGGTCGCGACAACGAGATCCGTCGCATCATGCAGGTGCTTTCGCGGCGGACGAAAAACAACCCGGTGCTGATCGGCGATCCCGGCGTTGGGAAAACCGCGATCGTTGAAGGTCTCGCTCGCCGAATTATTAGCGGCGACGTCCCGGAATCTCTAAAAAATAAGCGGCTTATCGCCATGGACATCGGTGCGATGGTCGCCGGGGCGAAGTTCCGCGGCGAATTCGAAGATCGACTCAAAGCGTTCTTGAAGGAAGTGACCGATTCGCAAGGCCAGGTCATTCTCTTCATCGACGAGCTCCACACCATTGTCGGGGCGGGCGCGGCCGAAGGATCTGTCGATGCGTCGAACATGCTCAAACCGATGCTGGCGCGCGGCGAATTGCGCACCATCGGCGCGACTACGCTCGATGAGTATCGCAAATACATCGAGAAAGACGCCGCGCTCGAACGGCGGTTTCAACCGGTGATGGTGAACGAGCCGAGCGTGGAAGATACGATCGCGATTCTTCGCGGATTGAAGGAGCGCTACGAAGTGCATCACGGCGTGCGCATCACCGACGCGGCGCTTGTTGCCGCGGCTGTATTGTCAAATCGCTACATCAGCGATCGGTTTCTTCCGGACAAAGCGATTGATCTTGTCGATGAAGCGGCGTCGCGTTTGAAGATCGAATTGGATTCGATGCCGACCGAGATCGACGTTATCGAGCGAGAGATCATGCAGCATGAGATGGAAAAGCAGGCGCTCAAGAAATAAAAAGATCCCGCCAGCAAAGAGCGTTTGAAAAAGCTCGAGAAAGAATTGGCGGAGCTCAAAGAAAAATCGTCCGCACTGAAAGCCGAATGGCAAAAGGAAAAGGCTGTTAT
>CATPAW010000206.1 GCA_955652255.1 uncultured Chthoniobacterales bacterium
GCGCGAGTGTGATGCAACATTTCATCCAGCGAAACGCTGGTAGTGTCTTCATAGCCGAGCACGACCATGCCCAACGAATCGCCGACCAGAATGATGTCGATCCCGCTCTCGTCGAGCAGTCGCGCCGTCGGATAATCGTAAGCGGTCAGCGCGGTGACCTTCTCGCCGCGCTTCTTCATTTCCCGATATTTCTCGACCAGATTCATCATTACCACTTCTCCGCGAAGCAGATCACTTTAGTCGAATCCCCAATCTGCGCGAGCAGCTCGCGGACGGTTTTTGTTTGGTTAGGTAAAGTTAAATCCGGCTGGATATCGGCCAAAGGCTGAAGCACAAATTTCCGCTGATGCAGACGCGGATGCGGCAACTGCAAACGCTCGTTCTCGACGCTCAGATCATCAGCATAAAGAAGGTCGATGTCGATCTTGCGTGAAACGTTTCTGGCATGATTACGTTCGCGTCCGAGCGATTCTTCGACGCGAACGAGCTGCTCGAGCAACTCGCTTGGATCGCCGTCATATTCGATCTCCAAAACGGCATTGAGGAATTTTCCCGCGCCCGGCTCGCAATCTACCGGCTCAGTTTCATAAATCGGCGAACTCAGCACAGGCGGTTTAACATTGGCTCGCTCCGGCGAGTCCGTCCGTTGGCGGACCAGATCGACAATCGCTTTTCGCGCTGCGCGCAAATTCGCCATCCGGTCGCCCAAATTCGAACCGAGCGCGATGCCGGTCCTCATTTTGCCGGCGGAATTCCGAGCACGTCCTGCATTGAATAAAGCCGAGCGGGTTTTCCGACGATCCATTGCGCCGCACGCAAAGCACCGCGCGCAAAAATTTCGCGACTGCCGGCCCGATGCGTTAGTTCGAGCCGTTCGTCGGGTCCGGCAAAAGTGACCGTGTGCTCGCCGACCACGTCGCCTTCGCGAATTGACTCGATTGGAACTTCGATCTTCAGCCCTTCTTTCAAGATCTCACCGAGCGTTTTCGCCGTTCCGCTTGGCGCATCTTTCTTCATCTTGTGATGTGTCTCGGTGATTTTGGGCGCGAATTCAGAGCCGAAAATTTCCGCGGCCTGGCGCGTCAGAGCAAAGAGCGCGTTCACTCCGACGCTAAAGTTCGACGCAAAGACAATTGGCAATTTACCAGCCGTTTCTTCAATTAATTGGCGCTGCTCCGGCGAATGCCCGGTCGTGCCAATGACGAGCGCCTTTCCGTGCCGCAAAGCCGCCCTACAGACTTCGTCGATCGCGCTCGAATTGCTGAAGTCGATCGCGACGTCGCAATCCTTGGTGGCTGGATCGATCGCGTCGCCTAGGTCGCATTGCGCGACGATGTCGATCTTGGGATCGTCCTTGGCCAGATCGGCAATCGTCTGACCCATTCGGCCGCGCGCCCCGATCAGCGTAACGCGCACCGACGTTTTCATTTTGCTTTTTCGAATCCGCCGAGCGTCTTGCGCAGACGAGTTTGGTTCGCTTCCGACATTTCGCATAATGGCAAACGAACTTCGGCTGACATCGCGCCGCGCCAAGCGAGCGCGGTTTTCACCGGCACCGGATTCGGTTCGATGAACAAATCTTTGAACAAGAGGGACAGTTTGCGATGCAAACTTTCGGCCGATTTGAAATCGCCCGAGTCGCACGCGCGCACCAGCGCGCAAACTTCAGCCGGAAACAAATTCGAAGCCACGCTCACAATCCCAACCGCACCGACGGCCATGAACGGCAAAATCAACGAATCGTCGCCACTCATGATCGTAAATTCTTTCGGCAAACGCCGGCGCAATTCGCCCACGCGTTCGACACTGCCGCTGGCCTCTTTGATCGAAACGATATTGCGACAGGCTTCCGCCAATCTGACGACCGTGTCCGCGGCGATATCGACCGAGCAGCGACCGGGAATATTATAAAGCATGATCGGAAGCGATGTTGCGTCCGCGATTGCTTTGAAGTGACGGAACAATCCTTCCTGGCTCGGTTTGTTGTAGTAAGGCGCGACCAGCAGTGCGCCATCGGCGCCGGCCTTCTCAGCGAATTTCGTCGCTTCAATGGAATCTCGCGTGGAATTCGTACCCGCACCGACAATAACTTTGCAGCGGCCATTCGAGATCTTTATCGCCCGTTGGATGACTTCGTGTTTTTCATCGTGTGTCAACGTTGGCGATTCGCCCGTCGTTCCAACGGCGACAAGACCAGTAACTCCGGCCGCGATTTGCGCTTCGAGTAATTTTTCGAACGCCGCAAAATCGACATCTCCGTTGCGAAACGGTGTGACTACTGCCGTGAAAGTGCCGCGAAACATCTCTTCTTTGTAGCGGCGGTCTATGACCGTCGCATTATTTTTCTTTCTAATTCAAGCGACGCTCACAGAGCGCCGCTACAGAAGAATCAAATTTCTATCGTTCCTTCGAACGCGAACTCGGCGGGACCGGTCAGGGTCAGGTTGGTAAATTGGTCCTCCGCCCTCTTAAAACCGACGCTGAGCTCGCTGCCGCTGCGAACGGTAACACTGATTGGCCCATCCACCTTTTCAATCGCGGCAAAAATCA
>CATPAW010000207.1 GCA_955652255.1 uncultured Chthoniobacterales bacterium
GCGTTTAACTTCGCGCAATCTTTACACAGCGGTTTCCCGCCCGTGCCAGGCTTTCTGTTATGGGCTGGAATCTCGCTTCCTGGTCCGCACTTACTGTTGTTGTGATGGTGCTGTTCTTTTTCCGAATGGAATGGTGAGACTCTGATTGCGGCGGCGGCATCGACAACATTGATCACGTGGTATTGCCGGTTTTTCCTCGGCGGCGGTGTGCGCACGTTGATGATCGGCGCGGGGCTGGCCGGCGTTTACACGTTTCTCTACATTACGTTACGGCAGCAAGACTACGCGCTGCTCATGGGCGCGATCGCGCTCTTCATCGTGCTGGCGGTGGTGATGTACGTAACGCGCAAAGTAGATTGGTACGCGCGGGACGCGGGTTAGTTGCCTCCAGCTTACCCTGCCGGCACCAAAGGGTAGGCTGCGAGCAACGGCATGAGGTCGGCGGGTGCAGGCACGCCACCGAACTTCGTGTAAAGAAATCTCGCAACGGGCCCGTTTTCCCGCGCGATGCCAATGGCGCTCAGAAGTCCAGCCTCGCGCAGCGACTTGAGTGAACTCTCGAGCAAACGCGTGCCGAAGCCGCGGTTGCGGTATTCCATCAGGATGCAAGGTCCGGGCGCAAGATGGTTATCGGCTCCGGGATCAAGTGAAAGCACAGACGCGCCAATAATGCGCGAGCCGTGACGCAGCGCCAGACACATACTCTTCGAAGCAAACGCGTGATCCAGCCACGCCTGAATTGTTAGCATCACTTCCCGCATCGCCGGGTTCCAGATCGGATCGAGAACAAATGAGCTGGAGAAAACTTTGCGCAGCTCGTTTTCATCCTCCTTCGTCGCGAGAGCGATCTGATAATGCCCCGGCAATTCCGAGACGATCGGGGGGAGCTTGCTCAAATCCCAAGTGAATCGAACCCAATTAAGCAATTTCATGTCTAAACAGGAGGAGCAAATATCGCGGGCATCCGTCCACTGGCAACTGATGATCGGACGTTCGGGCGCACAAAGCATTTGACCGCCATTACCCTTTTCTGTTCCTCCTTCCGTTAAGATCGTCGCGCTTTGGACTTTTGCTTGTAAAATCTTTGGCGAAGCAGGCGACGCCGCGGTCAGCCGCAGCCACGGAACGATTAGAGCGCTTGAACGCTCTTGAGCGTCTGGTTAAAGGAATGATAAAGCTTCCGATGCTGGGTGATCTCGCGCTGCACGACCAGTTTGAAGTTGGCCAGGTCGCCGGTGTTGATGATCTGATCGACGCTCTGCACGAATGCGCTCATCGCGTCGTTGGTGGCCAAGCGATGGGTGAGCAAGACGACGAAATGTTCGCGCCGTCGCGCGCCGGGCTCCTTGGTTATCTCGCGCAGAATCGGGTTTGTCTGCAAGGTGGAATCCTTAAAGGTCTCGTAGATCACGACCACGTCGTACCTGTTGGTCTGGAGCTTGCGGACCACGTCCGCTTCAGACAATCCGAGGTGCACCTTGTAGCCTAGATCGATGAGCTGCGGCACGACGATCTTCTGATATTGCTCATGGTCGACGCAGACCAGAGCGGTATTGTCGCCAGGATCGAGAAACGCTGATTCGAGTTCCTGTTCCATGTATCGATATCGATCTAACGAAAGGCGTTTTCGGGCAAATCGAGGCGCAAACCGGAATCCAGGTCGTTATCCACGCCGCGCGCCTTCTGGATCAAATCGATCCCGCGGGTAATGCGGCCTTTTCGCGAGGCAAAAAGTGTTGCTGTCTCTTCGGTGATGAGGTCGTTTTCGTAAGCGGCGAGGATCGATTGATCGAAAGTCATCCAGCCAAATGGCGAGCTGGCCTCAATGATTTCATAAAAGCTGCGGTGTTCGCCTTCTCCGATGGCGATAGCTTCTTGCGTGCGCAGGTTGTGGCCGAGGATTTCGGTGAGCAATTGCCGGCCACCACTCACCCTGGGTGCGAGACGCTGGCTGACGACATAACGCAGAGTATCCGCGAGGCGAATGCGCAGTTGCTTTTCTTCGCCGATGGAAAAGAGGCCGAGGATGCGGTTGATCGACTGGCCGGCGTCGACCGTGTGCAAAGTGCTAAAAACAAGGTGACCCGTCTCCGAGGCCGTGAGAGCGATTTCGACGGTGGCGCGATCGCGCATTTCACCGACAAGGATGACCTTCGGCGCCTCGCGCAGGCCATTAGGATAGTTGTTAAAATCTTGCCCGAGCTCGCGCTGATTTACTGTGGCCTTGAGTTTTGGGTGAACGTATTCAATCGGGTCTTCCAGTGTGACCACGTGAACCGGCTGCGTTTGGTTAATCTCGTTGAGCAACGCGGCGAGGGTGGTCGTTTTCCCGCTGCCGGTGGCGCCAGTCACCAGGACGAGGCCAGTCTTTTCCTTGGCAACGTCGCGTAAAATGGAAGGGAGATGAAGTCCTTCAATGCTTGGAACTTCTCCCTGAAGTTTTCGAAGCACGACCGAGAAATGTCCCTGCTGCCGAAAAATATTGACGCGGAAACGGGCTTCATCGTGGAGCGAGTAACTGCAATCGCACGAGCCTCCAGTCAGATAGTCGTGAATCAAACGGCGATCCCCTTGTATGAGGGTGAGGGCGATGTGTTCTGTCTGGTAGGGAGTGAGCGCTTCAATCGGCGGATCGATAGAGACTGGTTTGAGCTCACCGAAATCTTCGACTTGAAGCGGATGGCCGACTGAAAAATTAAGATCGGAGATGCCGTCATAGGTTTTCAGCATCGCCGATAAAATTTTGTCCAAGTCAGGTGTCCTCATGCTGACTCCTCCGAGCTATCAGCCGGGGGGTCCCTTAGAAATTGGCGGAATTTTTTCTTGTCGGTCGCCTTATCATAGGCCTCTTCGGGGCTGATCCTTGTGTTGCGCAAGTGGTCCATGATCACGTCATCCAGCGGCTGGTTCCCTTTCTTCTTGCCGACTTGGATCATGCCCGGGATTTGATGTGTCTTTCCTTCGCGCACCAGGTTCGCGATGGCCATGTCTACGACCAGAATTTCCAACGCAGCGATACGGCCTGGTTTGTCGATTCGCTTGAATAGATTTTGCGCGATTACGCCTTTAAGCGATTCGGCAAGCGTGGTGCGGATCTGGTTCTGCTGATGAGTTGGGAACACATCGATGATGCGATCCACCGCTTTGGCGGCGCTTGAGGTATGCAGTGTGGCGAACACGAGATGGCCGGTGGCGGCCGCGGTCAACGCCAACTCGATGGTCTCGAGATCGCGCATTTCGCCCACAAGGATGATATCGGGATCCTCGCGCAATGCGCTGCGCAGCGCGGCCGCAAAAGATTGCGTGTGCATTCCCACTTCGCGGTGCTGAATGAGACAGTTTTGGCTCCGATGGACAAATTCAATCGGATCTTCGACCGTAATGATGTGGTCCCGTCGCTGGAGGTTGGCGTAATCCACCATCGCCGCCAGGGTCGTGTTCTTGCCGGAACCCGTCGGTCCGGTCACCAGAATCAGTCCCTTCCTGAGCATGGCAAATCTTTTCAGGACCGGCGGGAGACCAAGCTCGTCCAAGGTCATGACGGTCGGCGGAATCAAGCGAAAGACGGCGGAGATACCGTATTTTTGCTGAAAGAAGTTCGCGCGGTAGCGGGCGACCCCCGGCACTTCGTATCCGAAGTCTACGTCGGAAGTTTCTTCGAAGATTTTGATTTTTGCTTCTGGCGCAATCTCGTAAACCATCGTCTTGAGCTCGTCGCTCTGCAGCGGCGGGAAATCCACCCGCACCAGATCGCCATTGATGCGCAGCATCGGTGGATTGTTTGTGGAAAGATGCAGATCGGAAGCCTTCTGCTCGGCCATCAGTTTAAAGAAAGCATCAATGCGAGACATGAGCGTCCGGTTGTTGAGAAGCTAAATTGATGCCAGAGGCCGTGTATTTGGAACCGCTCGTGCTCGCGGGGTGAAAACTCCCGGCGCGGCCGCGGCAGTTACGCTGGGCGCAAACCTTGTCGACCCGCGTCGAGCGTGGAGCGCACCTGCGCCAGGAGCGTCTGACTCGAGTATGGCTTTCGGATAAAACCGCGAAGGCCCTGACCCAACATGGCGTTGATCTTTTGCTGCTTGGCCAAACCGCCGCTCAGAACAACATCGACCTCCGGATTGAGCACGTGCAGTTCATCGAAGACGGCATCGCCATCCATGACGGGAAGAAAGAAATCCAGGATGACCAGACCGATTTGCTTGCCAACGTTTCGGTAAATTTTTAGCGCCTCAAAACCGTCCTGGGCCAGGATTACCCTGTATCCTTCCCCGACTAGCGTCTCGGCCGTGAGCGCAGCGACCTGGGCCTCGTCCTCGATGAGCAGGATGTACTCTCGGCTGCCTTTTGGATTCTTCTCCTGCAGACACGCCCAGCAAACAGAACCCAAGACGGCAAAAACGGCGAGCGCGAAGGAACCGATGGTGAGCATAGATCATGTTTAAAATCAGCACGCTTCGTGCCGTGCCGCGGCAAGGCGGGACGGTTGGTCTAAGAGGCTGCAATTCTTGCCCAACAAACGCCCAGGATGGCGCCGAAGATCACAAGCGTTACAATCGTCCTCATGCCCACTTGGTTTCGAGAGGGATTTTACGGTGGTCTAGGCCTCGCACTCCTGATTGGACTGTTTCTCATTTGGCTTTGGCAGCCGGAGCGGCAGGTCGCGCGTCATACCGAAAATCTTCTGCACGCCGTCGAACGCAAAAACTGGTCGGTTGCCGCCGATTTTATCGGCAACGATTATCAAGATCAGTGGGGCGACGATCGTGTTCGTGTGGTCGAGCGCGCCCGTGAGTTTTTTCGCTATCTGCGCGGCTTTCGAGTTAATTTTTCCACTGCAACGGTGAACGTTGATCACCGGCGCGCGACCTGGATCGCCAAAATCACTATTGAAGGCGCTGAAGGCGAATTCATGGCTGAAGTCAAAGAGCGCGTCAATTCCCTTGCAACGCCGTTCGAGTTGGAGTGGCGCCGCGCGTCCGCCAAGCCATGGGATTGGAAGCTTGTGCGGGTCAGCAATCCACATTTGGAAATTCCCGCGGGCTTCGAATGAAAGGCTTGTCCTGAGCGCAGCCGAACGGATCGACAATACGGAGGGACACGCGCCGTCGTGTCCCAAACGAGTGGCGACTATTTGGCGAGTGCGTTGCGCAACTGCGTTTTCGCTGCCTCCACTTCGCGCGGCGTTTGATGACAAAGTAAAATGGCGCGCAGTTTCTCGCCTTGATAGTACCGCGCAACGAACTTCTTCTTTGCATGAGTCCCGCGAAGATCGACACGCGTTGGCTGCACGCTGAAATCGCCCACGAAATGCATCGTTAAATCGAACATCTCTGTCCAGAAATACGGAATCTGTTCGTAGCGAATTCGTTTTTTTCCCGTCATGTTCGCGCCCGCGATCAGGCCTTGTTCGCGCGCGCAGTCCCAATGCGTCTGGCGCCGCACACCGCCCATCATCCGATCGGGATAAAATGCCAGGTCGCCGATGGCATAGATTCCTTTTTCTTCCGTCTCCAGATAATCGGAGACTGGGGATCCGTGCGGTCCAGCCAGCGGCGTGTTGCGGACAAGATCGAGATTCGGCTCCGCTCCGCAGGCGACGACGGCCAGGCCCGCCGGGACCCGGTTGCCACTTTTCGTCTGGATATTGCGCAAAACCGTTTTCCCTTCGAAGCCGTTGAGGCTTTCGCCCATTAACATTGTCACGCCGTGCTTTGCGAAATAATCTGTCAGCCACGTGCCCGTTCCGATGTCGATGTAACGGTTAAGCAGGTAGGAATTTCGATGCATCATGCTTACTTTAAGTTTCATCTGGCGCAGGCTGGCGGCCGTTTCACAGGCCAGTAAACCGCCGCCGACGACCGTGACCGTTTTTTCCAGATTGGCCATTTCCCTCAAGGCGAGCGCGTCGCGAATCGTCCGCAAATAGATCACGTTGCCGAGGCCGACGCCGGCGACCGGCGGCCGCACCGGCCGGCTGCCCATGGCCAGACATGCTTTGTTGAATTCGATGCTTTCGCCGTTGCCTAAAACCGCGACACGCCGTTCGATGTTGAATTGAGTGACGATCGTCCCGAAACGCGTCTCGATTTTGTGGGAACGGTACCAGCGCTCGTCCGGCTGCTGCAATTTTTTCAACTGCGGATTTTTCTCGCGCAAAAAACTCTTGGAAAGGATCCAGCGCTTGTAAGGGGGAAGCTCCTCCGCGCCCACCAGTGTCACGCTCCCGCGTTTGTCGTGCTTGCGAATCCCTTCGCAGGCGCTCGCCCCTCCGATGCCGCTGCCGATGATGAGGTAGTCGCGCTTAATCATTTGCGAAAAATCGGAAGATAGAGAATCAACTCGCTGGCTGGCGAGGGAAAAATTTCGCCGAACTTGGTAGGGACGCCGCGCTGGGGCATCCGGGACAGCGCAGCGCGCTATCCCTACCCAAACACCGCCCGGCAAATGATCACCGAAGCGATCACGCCCGTGAGGTCGGCGAGCAAACCCGCCGGGATTGCGTGTCGCGTCTGTTTTATCCCCACCGCTCCGAAATAAACAGCCGCGACATAAAACGTGGTCTCAGTGCTCCCATAAATCGTCGCTGCCGTCAGGCTGACGATATTGTCGGGCCCCAGACGGTGAACAATGTCGGTGAGAAGAGCCAGGGTCGCGCTTCCGCTCAGCGGCCGCATTAACGCCAGCGGAAGGAGATCCGTTGGAAAATGAAGCGGCGTCAAAATCGGCGAAAGCGCCCGGCTGAGCAGATCGATTCCGCCCGCGCCTTTGAACATGCCGATCGCCACCAGCATCGTCACGAGGAACGGAATGATTTTGAGAATCACGCCGAAGCCTTCCTTCGCGCCTTCCACAAACTCTTCGTAAACCTTCACGCCGCGCGCCGCGGCGTAAACCGGGAAGAAGCTGAGCAAAAATGGGATCGCCAGGATCGACAACGCATTCACGCTGCGGACAAAAATGTTTTGCGCGGCGGCTTCTGGAGCCATTGAAAGACCAAATAAAGTTGGCGCCGCCATCCGCAGGAAAAGCATCATGAAAAAAACGCTCAGCAGCACCAGCGCGGTTAAGCCCCACGGTGCCAGGCAGGTCGCCGGCGGCTGCGCCAGCGATGCATCGTCAAACGCGATCTTAGCCGCAGGCGGTGTCGCCGACCGATGAGGCGAATCGTCTGCGACCGGAGTCGTTTGTCGCCTCGGCTGAAAGATCGACAATTTCTCAAAAAATCTTACTGAAACGATCGCGACCGTCGCTGCGCACAACGTCGCGAGCAATGCGGTGCCGACAATTGCGGTCGGCCGCGTCGATCCGGACGCGGCGAGAATGGCGATGGCTGTTGCTGGGATCAATTGCACGGAGCTCGTGTTGATCGCCAGAAATGTGCACATCGCATTGGTCGCGACGCCCGGCCGCGGGTTGAGCGTTTCCAAATCGCCCATCGCGCGCAGTCCGAGCGGCGTCGCGGCATTACCGAGGCCGAGCATGTTGGCCGCCATGTTCATCAACATCGATCCCATCGCGGGATGCTCGGGCGGCACATCCGGGAAAAGGCGTCGCATGACCGGTCGCAAACCGCGCGCGATTCGCTGCACCAGCCCGGCGCGCTCGGCCAGACGCATCACGCCCAGCCACAACGCCATGATCCCGATCAAACCGAGCGCGATCGTCACCGCCGTCTTCGCCCCGTCAAACGCGCCATCGGTTACATCCTTCAAACGATCGTTCCACCCGCCAATGGCGACCGCGAGCAAAACGAGCGCGAGCCAGATGTAATTCAGCACGACAAATGTGTAGCCGCGGTCGCCGACCGCGAAAAGTGAATTGTCAGTATCCGCACGAGTCATTCGAAGTCTTCGAGCCGAGCTGTCACGATTTGTTGGTTTCACGAGAGTTGGATCAAGATTTGTAAAAAGATTGCCGCGGGGGATCGACTCGGACCCACCGGCGACAAAACCAAATTAATCGAGCGAGGACGCTTCAGTCGAACTACCTCCGCGCGTAAGAGGCAACGGGAATCACGGAAAGTGCTTACGTCGCTTGCGTCGCGGTAGCGGATGCGACGCCGCCACGGTTTAAGAAACGCAGAGAGTTATGCCGCGTTATTTCCCGGAGGTCTTGGCCATTTCTCGGGCGTATTGCAAATTATTGCGCGCCAGTTCGAAGTCGGGTTTGAGACGAAGCGCTTCCTCACAGGCGTCCATGGGCGTACAGTCCTCGTGATGGATTGAAAGAGCGTACTCAACATGAAAGACAAAAAGGGGTCGGAGCTTACTATTGAAACTTTTTCCCGCGAGTGGGTAAGCTCGAATCGACGTTTTGACACTCGCTCTCGCTAGCCGTAACTGATCTTGTTTTTCATTGAGCCATTTTCCAGACCATCCAATCATTTTAAACGAACAGGAAGGAAAGAACATCATGACAGAGACACATCTTCCACTCCTCCTGGCCTTGCTTGGGGTAGTTGGCAACAACCAGTTTGCCTGCGCCAGCGATCCGGCTCACGCCGACCAGCTGATCGTACCTCCCGCTGAAGCGATCTCCCGGCTCAAAGAGGGCAATGAACGCTACACGAGAGGCAATCCGCAGCATCCACATGAGTCGAGCGAGGAAAGAACA
>CATPAW010000208.1 GCA_955652255.1 uncultured Chthoniobacterales bacterium
ATGCTGCCCCGCATCGCTTGTGCGAAGCGCTGAATGCGACGTCTCCCGCTCTCAAGATCATCGCAGAATTCAAACGGTCTTCGCCGACAGTTGGCATGATTCGAGATGATCTTTCGCCCGCCGATGTTGCTGGTCATTACGAGCGCGGCGGCGCTTGCGCGATTTCCGTCCTGACCGATGAAGAGTATTTCGGCGGTTCGATCGACGATCTCAGCGCGGTCCGCTCCAGCACCCACCTGCCGGTTTTGCGCAAAGATTTCATTGTCGATCCAATCCAAATCTACGAAGCGGCCATCGCTGGCGCGGACGCAATACTGCTTATTGTGGCGGCGCTGGACGACAACGCGTTAGGCGAACTGCGCAAAGTGGCTGAAGACGAGCTTGGACTCGATGCGCTCATTGAAGTGCATACTTCAGACGAGTTGCGTCGCGCGCTGAATGTGGGCACGAGAATCGTTGGTGTAAACAATCGCGATCTTCAGACGTTTGAAGTTTCACTGAGCACGAGCGAACGCCTGATCGCCGAAGCCCCGCCAGACAGATTGATGCTGAGCGAGAGTGGGCTGCGGGATCCGGAACACTTGCGTTACCTTCACGCGCTCGGATTTCGTGGTTTTCTAATTGGAGAAGCACTGATGCGCGCAAAAGATCCCGAGACTGCTCTGCACGATCTGTTAGCTAATGCTGATGATCGGCAAATCTTGTCTCATGAGACGTCGTGAAATGAATCGCGTGCAAATCAAGATTTGCGGTGTCACCAATCTCGCAGATGCGAGAGCTTGCGTCGATCTTGGTGCCGACATGATCGGGCTAAACTTTTATCCTCGAAGCCCCCGCTACATCGAACCGCGCCGAGTAAAGGCGATTGTCGAAGCGATTCCGCGCAGCGTTCTCACGGTCGGCGTGTTCGTGGAGACAACGGCCGACGAAGTTCGGACCCTGGCGAAGACAGCTGGTATTGAATGTGTGCAACTGCACGGAGATGTGTCGTCTGAGGCGTGTCGCGACTTGGCTGGTGAATTTCGCGTCGTTCGCGCTTTTTGCACCAGTGCCAACTTTCACCCCGAAGATGTCGGCGCATTTTCCGACTGTGATGTGCTCCTTGATGCGCCTCATGCAGAATTGCGCGGCGGTACGGGATTGACCTGCGACTGGTCGGCGGCGCGAGCGACGTTACCGTTCGCACGCTTCCTTATTCTCTCCGGTGGCCTAAACGCGCAAAACGTTGGCGACGCCATCGCAGCCGTACCGCCACACGCGGTGGATGTTTGCAGCGGTGTGGAGAGCACACCGGGCGTGAAGGATCATCGCGCAATTGAAAAGTTTATCACGGCCGCGAGAACGGCCGAACGCTTACGGGTCGGTCCCGCAGCATAACGATCGATCCATGCAAAGATCGACAATCACCACGAGCGAGCCGGATGAGAATGGTCATTGGGGCCAGTTCGGCGGCCGTTACGTTCCCGAAACTTTGGTCGCGCCGCTGGATGAGCTGACGAAAGAGTTCACGCGTGCGAGACATGATGCCGAGTTCTGGCGCGAACTTGACCAACGACTGCGCGGTTATTGCGGCCGGCCAACGCCGCTGTTTCACGGGCAACGGCTGACTGCGCACGCGGGCGGAGCACAAATCTACCTGAAGCGCGAAGATCTTTCCCACACTGGTTCGCACAAGATCAACAATGCGATGGGCCAGGCATTGCTTTCGCGGCGAATGGGCAAGCGCCGCATCATTGCTGAAACCGGCGCAGGTCAGCACGGCGTCGCCACGGCGACCGTTTGCGCGATGTTTGGATTGCAATGCATCATCTACATGGGCGCAGAAGATATGCGACGCCAAGCGCTCAATGTTTTTCGAATGCGGTTGCTTGGGGCCGAGGTCGCCGCCGTCAACGCCGGCGCGCGCACGTTGAAGGATGCAATCAATGAGGCGCTGCGCGATTGGGTAACGAATGTGCACGACACCTATTATTTGCTGGGCAGCGCACTCGGTCCGCATCCCTACCCACTGATGGTGCGCGAATTTCAGCGCGTAATTGGCCGTGAAGCTCGCGAACAAATTTTGTCGGCCACGGGACGTTTGCCGCGCGCGCTGATCGCCTGCGTCGGCGGCGGCTCGAATTCAATTGGATTGTTTCATCCTTTTATTGGCGACCAATCTGTTCGACTCATCGGTGTAGAAGCCGGCGGACGCGCGGACTCGTTAGGCGAACATGCGGCCAGATTCCACCCGACTGCGGCGAGCGGCGGCGGACGGATCGGAGTTTTGCACGGCACCATGTCGTACGTTCTTCAGAACGACACTGGACAAATCGCAACCACCCATTCGATTTCCGCCGGCCTCGATTACGCGGCAATCGGCCCGGAACATGCATTTCTTCATGACAACGGACGGGCCGAATACATCTGCGCCAGCGACGCCGAAGCGCTCGAGGGATTCACACTTTGCGCTGAACTGGAAGGCATCATCCCTGCGCTCGAATCATCGCATGCGATTATCCCCGCCGTTCGTATCGCGCGTGAACTGCCCCAAAGCGACGCGATCATCGTGAATCTGTCCGGCCGCGGCGACAAAGACGCCCAGCTCGTTGCGGAACTAAATATACGATGAGCCGAATCCGCGACACGTTCGCCGGGCTGAAGCGCACCGGACGCGGCGGTTTCATCCCATTCATCACGGCCGGCGATCCCGATCTTGCGACCAGTGAACTCTTGCTCATTGAACTCGCGGCGGCTGGAGCAGACATCATCGAACTCGGCGTCCCTTTCAGCGATCCGGTCGCCGATGGCGAGGTGATTCAACGCGCATCTGAACGCGCGCTCCGAAACGGCGTCACGCTCCGGGACGCGCTTGCGTGCGTTGCGCACGCAAAACAGCAGATCGATGTGCCCGTTGTCCTCTTCAGTTATTTTAATCCGCTGTTGCAATTCGGTCGGGATCGGCTGGCGAACGAGGCTAAACAGGCCGGAGTGGATGCAGTGCTGGTCACCGATTTAATTCCTGAGGAAGCTCAGGCCTGGACTGAAACGCTGCAACAGCGCGAACTGGATCCGATTTTTCTTGTCGCGCCCACGACGTCGGACGAACGGCTGGTGCGGATCGGGCAGCAAGCGCGCGGGTTCATCTACGCTGTTTCACGTGCGGGCGTGACCGGTGCGCGAGATGAAATGACGCACGACGCCGAGACGCTTGTTCGTCGCGTGCGAATGGTCAGCGATTTACCGGTTGCCGTCGGGTTCGGCGTCTCGACGGCAGAACACTTGCGCGAAGTCTGGCGCTTTGCCGACGCTGCCGTGGTCGGCAGTGCAATCGTGCGCGAAATCGAAAGATTAAAAACGGCGCCGGATTTGGTGCAGCGCGTCGGCAAATTCGCAAGGTCATTACTCGCGACTAATCAGCAGAACGTTGGCGATTCAACAGCGCTCCACTTGCCATAAACAACTTTAGCGCGCTAAGTTCCTCGCATGCGCAAAGTGGTGAAATCGGACAAGCGACCCTTCGAGATCAAACCGCAAGGAGAGTCGGTGTGGATTTGCATGTGCGGCCTTTCCAAAAACCAGCCCTTCTGCGACGGATCGCACAAAACCACCAGGGACGAAGAAGACAGCAAGATTTATGAGTACGATGCGGAAGGACATCGTCACGAAATCTAAGATCGACAATTACAAGATCGACAATCATGAGCGCTGACACTCTCTGCTGCAGGATATCCCGGTGACCAATCTCGATCGCGCGATTAAATTTTATTCAGCGGTTCGAGGCAACGAAGTCAGGAGAATGTTGGAGGCGCGCACGGTTTTCGCGCCATCATCGTCGACTCGCAAGGCATCGCGCTCTCCTCTCGCGGAGACGCTCGAAGCAGCGCGTCTCGACGCGATCGACCGACTGGGAGAGGGCCTCATCCCACGCCTCTGCGAACTTTGGATCGAGCTCGCGGTGATCGTAACACGTTCGCCTTGACACCCCGGCCGCTTTGCACGCAAGCGTGATGTTCGGCACCTTGCGCAACGTCGTTAGGAAGGTCGCGTGCCGACTTCAATACAGCCGTTGGTTTTCAAGCGCTCGTTAAAAATACAACCGTGCCAACAACGCAGCCACTGGTTGGCGAGCACTGTTTAGCAACACAATCGGCTTCGGCAATTAGCATTACGTTTCCAGCAACTCCTTTGCTCGCTGCGTCGCTTTGACGACCGCTTTGATCAGCGTCACACGCAAACCGCCTTCTTCGAGTTCGAGGATGCCGTCGATGGTGCAACCGGCGGGCGTGGTCACCATGTCTTTGAGC
>CATPAW010000209.1 GCA_955652255.1 uncultured Chthoniobacterales bacterium
GATTTCGACGAAGCGTTCGCCGAAGCGCACGTCGCGCCACGTATAGTTTTGTTGGGTCTGCACGGCGGCGGGGATGACGGTCTCAATACCCACGACTGAGGCGACAAATGTGGCGTTGCTCGCTTCGAGTGACTCCGGAGTCGCGCCAAAGAGCGGGCTGTGTTCGTCGATGGTGTGCCGGAGGGTAAGCGTCGCGGGGAACACGATCATCCGGTCGAAGTCGAGTTTGAGCGCGTAAAAGTGGCGATAGGAATCATCTTCCATGATGCCCTGGTTGCGCGAGAACATGATCCGGAACTCGGCCTCGACCAAACTGCGCTGGCGCAAATTGGCGATTCGCAACATCAGCGCCGGCCGGCCGTTGAAAGGAGCGATCACGATCGATTTGCTGAACAAGATGCGCGCGGTGGGCCGCGAGAACCGGACAAAGATGAGACCGGTCATGACGGCGAGCCCGAACATGCCGGAGATGATTTCAAGGGTCGTGACGACGTGGCCGTAGAGCGTTTGCGGATACATGTGGCCGTAGCCGACGGTGGCCAGCGTTTGCACACTGAAAAAGAATGCGTCAACAAATGAGCCCGGTTTGAGATAGGCGATGCAATTTACGTCGAGGCTATAGAGCGCGGCGAAGATGAGATTGATGGCGACGTAAATGGCGGCGATGAACAGAGCGAACCGCGGCCAACTCAAAGCCAGCAGCCATTGATACGCGTCGCGCCAATCCCAGCTCTCGGTATTGACCTTGAGGAATTCGACCTGGCCGGCGCGAACTGAAACTGGTTTGGGCATGCGGTGCACAAGCTTGCTGTCGATCCGGCTGGATGTCGATCTTTGTGAAGACGGTTGAGCGCGGGTTGAAGGATGTTTGATTTGGCGAAGAGGATTTTCTCGTGAGCGAACATAGCGAAGCTAGCAGCGCGGACTAGCATTGCCGCACGCAGCGGCAGCGGCTACAACTAGCTGCGAACTAAATGAAAGATCTAACGCAAGGATCTGTCACGAAGCACTTGCTGCACATGTCGGCGTTTATGGCCGTGAGCATGCTGGTGCAAACGCTTTATTTGCTGGCCGATCTTTACTGGGTGGGACACCTCGGCAAGGAAGCGATCGCGGCGGTCGGTGTGGCCGGGAACTTGATGATGATCGTCCTGGCTCTTACCCAGATGCTGGGTGTGGGAACGACAACACTCATCTCGCACGCGGCCGGAGAAAAGGACCAAGCTCGAGCCGAATTAGTATTCAACCAGTCTTTCGTCATGTCGATCTTAGTGGCGCTGGCCCTCGGCATTTTCGGATTTCTGTTGATGAATGCGTACTGCGAATCGCTAAGCGCCGATGCGGCCACGGCAACGTTGGCCAAGAGTTATTTGCTCTGGTTCATTCCCGCACTTTTGCTCCAGTTTCCTCTGGTGGCGTTGGGGTCGGCACTGCGCGCGACAGGAATTATCAAGCCGGCCGTTGGATTACAGGTGCTCAGCGTGGTGCTCAACATCGCGCTTGCACCTTTGCTGATTTTCGGGATCGGCCCGTGGTCCAGACTCGGGGTGACCGGTGCGGCGCTCGCGACTTTCATTTCTATCCTGATCGCGGACGTCCTGATGGTGATCTATTTCCAGAGAAAATATCATTACCTGCGCTTCCGGCTAACCCTCTTCCGCCCGCAGCCAAAAATTTGGAAAAAGATGCTTCATATCGGCGTGCCGGCGGGTGCGGAATTTGTGCTGCTCTTTGTCTATATCATGATTGTTTACGGCATCATTCGGGGCTTTGGACCAGCTGCCCAAGCCGGGTTCGGAGTGGGAGCGCGAGTGATGCAGGCACTATTTCTGCCGATCGTGGCCCTCAGCTTCGCCGTTGCTCCAGTCGTTGGGCAAAACTTCGGCGGACGGCGCGGCGATCGCGTTCGGCATTCCGTTTATTCCGCGATCGGGATCGCTTGCGCAACGATGCTCGTCCTCACTTTGATTGCGCACTTTGCACCCGCCCCGCTTATCGGAGCGTTCTCGAATGATCTTCGAGTCATTGCTTTCGGCAGCGATTATCTAAGGATCGTCTCGTTCAATTTCGTGGCCGCGGGAATTGTCTTTACCACTTCCAGCGTCTTCCAAGGGATTGGAAACACCTGGCCGCCACTCTTTAGCTCCTTGACGCGGTTAGTCCTCTTCGTTCTGCCAGCAGTACTCGTCTCGCGCACGCCCGGATTTCAAATCAAACATATTTGGTATTTGTCGGTCGCATCGATCGTTCTTCAGGCCTGCATCAATCTTTTGCTGCTCCGAGCGAGTTACGGAAGAAATTAACGTTCGAAGGACTCGAAAACGTTATCCCAGGAGGCGCGACAGCTACTTGAGACGTTGAGAACACAATCAGGCCGGGGCTGCCAGGGGAAATATCGTCCTTGGTGTAATCGCGGACACAGAAGTTCCTTAGTAGCACAGAGGCCAGGAGTCACACGTCGATGAGACCATTTTTCCTTTTCGCTCCCGGAGCAGGCGCGCCTTCGTCGCATCCGTGGATGGAAAGTTGGGAGGACCGCTTAACAACGATCGGGCGTGTAGTGGTTTTCGATTATCCGTACATGAGTGCCGGGCGGAAGCGGCCGGACCCTCTACCACAACTAATCGCCGCACACCGGCAAGCGCTCGCCGAAGCTAAAGAAGAAGTCAGAAGTCAGAGATCAGATGTTAGCGTCACAGTTCTGATCGGCAAAAGCATGGGCGGCCGAATCGGATGTCACGTTGCGTTGGAAGAAAAGGTGGATGCTATTGTGTGCCTCGCCTATCCGCTGTGCGGCGCAGGTGATCGAGCAAGACTTCGCGATGAAGTTCTGCGCGCCTTACAGACACCAATTCTGTTTGTGCAAGGCACGCGTGATCCACTTTGTCCGCTGGATCTTCTCGAGCGCGTGCGCACCGAGATGAAGGCGCCAAGTGTTCTCCACGTTGTGGAAGGCGGAGATCATTCGTTGCTCGTCGCGAAACGCCATCAGCAAGCGACAGGTGAAACCCAGGAGGATGTCGATCGGCGGGTCCTCGAAGCCATCGCTGGATTCATTACCAAGTGAAAAGTAGGAAGAAGGACGAAGGATGAGAACGGAGGCAAACCCCGAACGCCGAACATCCGACGTCGAAGACAAAGACAATCAGGAGAGTCGAGTGCCCTGGTCGCTTTTTTTCGTCTTACAGGAGCGTAGCTACGGTGCGCGCTTGCGGCCGATTTCTTCGAGCAATTCGATTTGAATCTGCTGGATCTCAAAGAGCCGATTGTATTGCCGCCGCAACAGGTGATCGATCTTTTCGTGCAGGTGCCGGATTTCCAATTCGGCTTTGAGATTGACCTTGTAATCATTTTCAGCGCGCAAGCGGTCACGCGCTTCCACGCGGTTCTGACTCATCATGATGACCGGTGCCTGGAGAGCGGCGAGGCATGAAAGGATCAAATTAAGCAGAATGAATGGGAACGGATCAAAAGCGCGGGTCGCGAGAAGGGCGACGTTGATCGCAATCCAAAACACGATCACCACGCCAAATGTAATGATGAATCTCCAACTCCCACCAAATGAGGCGATCCGATCCGATAGCCGCTCGCCGAACGTCAGCTTTGTCTCAAATTGCTCGGCGATGTTGCTCGCTAGGATTTCATGTTGCTGCAAACTTTCGATGACTTCATTGTCGAGCGCAGATAGTTCGCCGAGTTCGTCCTCGAGCACGTCTTTGACA
>CATPAW010000210.1 GCA_955652255.1 uncultured Chthoniobacterales bacterium
CGATGACGCGCATCGGGGTTTGTCGCTCCAGTTTGCGGCGCGCACGGTGGAAAAAATTTATCTCGCACTCGTTGCCGGGAAGTTGCGCAGAAACGCGGGCGTAATCGAAGAGAAAATCGCGCGACACCCAGTGGATCGACAACGAATGAGGGTGACATCATCGCGAGGCCGCGCGGCCATGACCGAGTATCGCGTCGTTCGCTCCTCTGGCGAAATGAGTTTGATCGAGTGCCGATTGCACAGCGGCCGGACCCACCAAATTCGCGTGCATCTTCATTATCTCGGTCACCCGGTGCTGGGCGACAAAATTTATGCGCCAAAGTTCGCGAAGAAATTCCCGCGGCAAATGCTGCATGCCTGGAAGCTTGGCTTTCGACATCCGCGCACCGGCGAGTGGAAAGTTTTCCAGGCACCTCTGCCTGATGACTTCGCCGATGCAATGACACGCTCTCTTTTTTCCGCAGCGCCGAAATCGAAACCGCGACAAGCGGCGGAATGCCGATGAGAGCGCGCATCCAAGGTTCGCTGTGCCATGGCAAAACGAAAAGCCGCTCGTTCCAAAACAAATAGTAGGCAAAGAGCGTGACCGAGAGAACATGCCAGGCGTAGGCGCGCCGCCACGTGGCCAGCGGCAGAATCCAGGTGCAATACCATGGATGCAAAACGGGAGTGAGGACGAGCGCGGTTCCGAGCGCCCAAAGCATGCCGCGTTTCCAATTCCGAACGAAGAGGGCCGAGGCCGCGATGACGGCCATAATAAGGATGACGTTGTAATGATAATTTTTTTGGTGCGGGTTGGCCCAGACGGTATCTTCAATCACCCACCAAAAGAGATCGTTGAGCCTCTGAACGTAGGTAGACTGGCCTAACGAATCCCAAATTCGTACTTTGGGAAATCCAAAGGGCAAACCGAGCAGTGCCGGAATCGCCACGCTGATCGCAAGAACGACGCGCCAGCGGAGCGCGAACACGCAAAGTAGCAAAAGCAAAACTGGAATGAGCTCGAACGAGATGGCGATGCCAAAAAGGGTGGCGGCTCCAACCGCCCAGGACCACTTGCGCGTTGATTCAGGTTCGGTTGTCGATCGAATGAGGCAAAGAATGCCGCCGACGAGCGGCAAGATCATGAGAGTATCGAAATGGGCTGCGCCGGCAAAGCTATAAGCGACCAGCGGGTTCCACGCGTACCAGGCCGCATGGCGATATCGATCATCACCGCCGATTAATCGCAGAAGGAGAAAGACCGTGGCAAGATCGACAATCGCAAATACAAGCTTGTAAAAAAGCGGCCGATCGGAAACGCCGCTAAAAAACCGGAACAATATCTCGGTCCCGGCGCGTAACTGGCGCGGACATTAGGGTGATTGATTTTTGACGATTCCGGAAAACTTCGCCGAAGCGCGTCGAGCTTCGGATCATCGGGCGCAATCAAATAAGGATTAAATCCGGCGCGCTGGATTTTTCCTTCCCACTCGCAGCGCCATAAATCGTCGCTCGGGGCAAGGGGCAAAGCGATCACACGAAGTGCAATTGCCACCGCGAAAAAAAAGACCGCTTGTTGCCGCTTTCCCATGTCGATCTTGGTCGCCGCAGGGAATCCGTCCTTTGGCGGAAAATTGGAGGCAGCGATCCAGTAGGCGATCCCGGAAAGAAAGGCCGCGACTACAAATTTCAGCGGCATCGATTCGAGCGTCCAGTCATCGAAAAAATTAAGCGCCGCGAAAAAGAACAGCTCCAGCGCGATTGCAAAAAAGAGGCGGAGAAGAGGGCCGCGTTTCATTTTTGCCCGCGCGATTCAGGCCCGCGCCTCCGGATCGACACTCGGCGCGGCATCGACTCGCAGCGGCGGTACGGCTGTGGCGATCCGGCCCCGCCGCAGGAAGCGCTGTATCCCGGCGCGGTGCGCCGCGAGATCAACAAGCTCGGCGACGCGCGATTTCAGAGCGCGCGCGCGCGTCGCGAGAAAAACCAGGAAAAGCAAATAGAAAGTGATGAACCAAAGATCGACATGGGAAGCATTGAGCTGCCGATAAATCAAAAGGCTCAGCGCCACCAGATTGAAAATGACCGTGGTGGTGACAAAACGATTACGCAGCCGGACGCGGGTCAGGCATTTGGCGTCGCCATGATACTCGGTCACGGTTTGCAGGACGATGCTCCACCAAAAATTTCCGTAGATCTGAATGTCCCAATCATTCCAGCCGCTATCGACGGAATAGCGCCAGCCTTCTTCCTCGAGCAAATCGAAGATCGCGCCGAGGAGGTAGTGACGGTCCCGGCTCTCTTCGCTCCAAAAAATTCGGCGGCCCAGACTGCGGCTCCGCCACGGCGGGGTAGCGCTAGCCGGCAAATGTTCATGCCGGCTGATGACGCCGCGCGGCGTCCGTTTGAAGCGAAGCCAGGTGAAATATCGGGACCAGCCTCGCACAAGCGGTTGGGCGAAAGCGAGACACATTACCAGCAACCGCGCGCGCACGGTATCAAACTCGGGCTCGATCCGCGCGCGCACCATGTAGGAAAGCGCCACGCACAGCGTGCCACCAAACATGAGATAAGGCACGATGCGCAGCGCCGGCAAAAAAATTCCCAGCCCAAAAAGAAAAATCGTCAGCGCGAACCATTCGATGCTGCTGAGATAGGCGGCCAGGTCTGATTGCGGCGTGGGATACATCGATTGAAAAAATCCTTCGCCAAAAATCCCATGATAGACGATCGGCCGATTGAGAAACCAACTGAAGCGCGGCGCTCCGTAAATCTGCCCGCGCCATTTTGCGGTCCCCGTCGGGCCGAAGAAGATTAAATGTTTGAAGCGAAGGAGCGATTCCGCTTCGCCGTAACCGTCCTGCTGTTTCAAAAAAGCCTGGAGCGTGGAGCGGCGGTGATGCCAGA
Organism: uncultured Chthoniobacterales bacterium; assembly: GCA_955652255.1. GTDB lineage: Bacteria > Verrucomicrobiota > Verrucomicrobiia > Chthoniobacterales > UBA10450 > UBA10450. The sequence continues at coordinate 2,890 of CATPAW010000210.1, forward strand.
CGATCGCGGTTGGGTTGAACGCGATGACGCAACCGGCCTGTTGCAGGCGCCAGCAAAAATCGACATCGTCACCGGCCTTGTGATATTCGGGATCGAAACCGCCGATATTTTTAAACGCCCAGCGGTAGAAGGCCATGTTGCAGCCAGGAATGTGCTCTGCAATCATGTCCGTGAGCAAAACATGGCTGGGTCCGCCCGGCGCCGCCGCGACACAAGCCTGGACCCAATTTTGCGCAGGCGGAGTGACATTCGGTCCACCCACTGCGGCGTAATCGCCGTCGATGAGCGTGTCGATTAAATAATAAAGCCAATCGCCGTCCGCCATGCAGTCGGAGTCGGTGTAGGCGAACACTTCACCTTTGGCCGCGGCCGCGCCGGTGTTACGCGCGTGACTCAAGCCATGATTGCTTTGATGGATGTAACGGACCCGCGGAAACTGCGCCGCGATATAAGCCGTGTCGTCGGTCGACCCATCATCGACCAGGATTACTTCGTAATCGGGATAATTCAGTTTGCCTAACGAGTCGAGGCAGGCCGCGAGTGTTTGTCCGCCGTTGTAAGAGCAAACGATTACAGAAACAAGCGGCGCCCGAGCCAGGTGGCGATGCGGCAGCGCGGAATTGTCCTGGCCAAGTTTTTCCCGGAGTGTGGAGAAAGCTTTTTTAGGCTCGCGCTCGCGCGTAACAATTCCAAAGGCCCAATCGGTGATTTCCTTCTCACCGGTGAACCATTCGTCCGTCCAGGCAAAGAAAATCGTCCCGGCCAGACCACGCTTTACCACGCTATCGACATGCCAGCCGAGCATTTCGGCCTGCGCCTCCTGCGAATGCCGGATCGTATCCATCCCAAACTCACCGAGGATCAGCGGCCGTTCTTCCGTCAGGTTTTGCAATCGCAGCAGATACAGTTCGAATTCACGTTGATTATGCAGGTAAACGTTAAAGCAAAAAAAATCGACATTCTGCGGCAGGAGATATTCGGTTGGCGGATAGGTGGCATAGGAAAAGAGAACATCGGGGTCGATCGCGCGCCCGATCCGAATCAGTTTCTCCAGAAACTCAGTGACGCGGCGCACACCAAGCCAGCGCACCATCGTGCTCGAAATTTCATTTCCGACGAGGTAACCGAGAACGCCAGGATGACCGGCATATTCGCTGACCGATTCACGGACCGTTTCGGCGATGGCGCGGCGGGCCGATCGCTCGCGCAAAAACTCGATGTGCTTCGCCCATGGCAGCGTAATCAGCACTCGCATTCCAGCGGCCGCACAACGGTCGACAAACCAGCGCGGCGGCGCATGATAAACACGCACCACATTCAGCCCGATCTCGCGCATCAATCGAAGATCGACATCTGCCTGCTCCGGTCGCCCGAAATAATCTCTATTCGCGTCGGGCTTGAACGGTCCATAGGTGACGCCTTTGACGAAAAACTTTTTGTCGCCCTCGAAGAGAAATTTCGCGACCGGGCGAACCCGCGAGTTGGCGCTCACAGCGGCACCTTCCTAGTCCATCAGCTTCGCAGACGCAAAGCTTTTGGTGTAGGGACGGCTCGTTCGGCCGTCTGCGCCGCGTCCAGCGGTCGTGCCCTACCCATCGCCGCTCTCGTGCAAACTTTCCCGTAAAATTTCGCCTGTTCGCTCGATGTCTTCCGGCGAATGGGCCGTCGAAATGAATCCGGTCTCGAATTGCGAAGGCACGAAATAAACGCCGCGCTTCAAACAAGCATGAAAAAACTTCGCGAACATTTTCAAATCGCTCCGCTGCGCGCTGGCAAGATCAACAATCGGGCCGCTGGCAAAAAGCAAACAAAACATCGATCCGATCCGGTGAAAGGTCCCTTCAACTTTGGATTTTTGCAGCGCGTCGCGCACAACCCGTTCGAATTGCGCGCCAAGTTTTTCGAGCAACTTCCAGCCGTCGATCCGCTCCAACTCGCGCAGTTGCGCCAGACCTGCCGCCATCGCCAGCGGATTGCCTGAGAGCGTGCCGGCCTGATAGACCGGCCCATCGGGAGATAGTCGATCCATGATTTCCCCGCGTCCGCCAAACGCGCCGACCGGTAATCCGCCGCCGATCACTTTACCGAGCGCCGTCAGGTCAGGTTTAATCTGGTAGATTTCCTGGGCGCCACCAAGCGCGACGCGGAATCCGGTCATCACTTCATCAAAAATCAAGAGCGCACCGTGTCTGGTGCATTCCTCGCGCAAGAGCGACAAGAAGTCTGACTGCGGAAAATAAAGGCCTGCGTTAGCCGGGATCGGTTCGAGAATGACGGCCGCAATTTCATTTTTGTTTTCACGAAACGTTTTTCGGACAAGATCGACATCGTTAAACGGCAGCGAAATTGTCAGGTCGGCAAACGCTCGCGGCACACCGGCGCTGTCGGGCGTTCCATGGGTGAGCCCGCCACTCCCCGATCGCACGAGCAGGGCGTCGACATGTCCATGATAGCAACCGTCGAACTTGATGATTTTGTCGCGGCCAGTAAAGCCGCGCGCCAGACGGATGCACGACATCGCGGCTTCGGTGCCGCTGTTTACCATTCGCACTTTCTCGATCGACGGAAACCATTGGCAGATTAACTCCGCCATTTCCACTTCAAGCGGGTTCGGAATTCCGAAACTAAGACCGCGGGTCGCGGCTTCGCGCACGGCATCGACCACTACTTTTGGCGCGTGCCCGAGAATGGCCGGGCCCCAGCTGCCCACGTAATCGACGTATTCCTTTCCATCGACGTCCCAAATCTTCGAACCCGCCGCGCGATCGACAAAAAAAGGCTCGCCGCCGACGTTGCGCAACGCGCGCACCGGCGAATTCACTCCGCCAGGAATGCGCTGGTGGGCGGCGCGAAATAATTCGGACGAACGAGAAGTCATGCAGCGAAGATAATCGTTAAATCGTTAAACCGCTAAATCGTCAAATCGCCGTCGCGCCCAGATCTGCGCAAATTGACAGCGGCGGGACGCATTCGATAATTCCCCCTGCCGAAAATGCGGGCGGGGTAGCCAAGTGGTAAGGTCGCGGTCTGCAAAACCGCTATTCGCGGGTTCGATTCCCGCCCCCGCCTCATTCAATTTTCGATTCTCAATTGCCGATTTCGATCGAGACAACAAACCGGCGCGGGAACCATCGACAGTGGTGGCGTCGAAGCCCCGAGAAAATCTCGGCCGCGCTTTAAGAAAACTACTTCGCTGGTTTCGTGGGGGCGCTTTTCGCAGGCGTCACATTCGAGTCGCCTTCGGTGATAATCATCTGGCCACGGTAAGGTGGCAGCGATTTTGCCGGATAGGGCGATCGAATGATAGCAAACGAATGCGGCGCAGCCGCGAACAACAGCACGGCCCAAAGAAGCTTTGCACCGAATCTTTGAGGTCCACCATTCATGTTAAAATTCGTAGAATGCAGTAAACGTGCCAACGGGTTGAAGGGAGCGTCAATTTTCGCAGAAAACCAAGATCAGCACTGCAACCACCAAGCCATGACGGCGCCAGCCAAAGCTGAAACACGAAGCGTGTTCATCATTGGGACTCGATCCTAGTGGCAACCGCCATAATTGTCGATCTTTTAATTTGAGGTCGAATATTGATCCGAGGGAGACTGGCACTTTTCGCTTTTCAAATTTCGAATTAACCTCTGAGCGATGCCACAATTTGCCTATCGAGCACGAGACGCGCAGGGCGGTCTGGTTGAAGGGGTGTTGGATTGCGCGGACCGCGCGGTCGCGATTCGCCAGATTGAGCAGCAGCACTGCATCCCGATTCGGATCGAACCGGTCGAGGGAGCACCGAAAGCGGCGCTACGGGAAAGATCGACAATCACACCAGCGACGCAGAACTTAAAAATTCCACACAGCCAATTGCTCGTTTTTACCGAGCAGCTTGCCCATTTGCTGCAAGCGGGAATGACGCTCGATGAGGGATTGTCCATTTTGGAAAAACGTCTCAAGCAACCGCGCGTGCAACAGTTAACGCGAAGGCTGCATCAGGGGTTGATCGAGGGCCGGAGTTTTTCGCAAGCGCTGCGCGATTATCCCCGGATTTTTCCACCGCTTTACGTGAACCTGGTGGCCGCGGGCGAAGCGAGCGGCGCGTTGCCAGAAATTTTGCTGCGTTTGGTGAAACATTTGATGCAGGCAAAAAATCTACGCGACAGCGTGCAACAAGCGCTGATCTACCCCGCGGCGCTCGCAGCGGCAGGGCTGATTTTGATCACAGTGTTTATCACGTTTTTAGTGCCGCAGCTCACCCAATTCTTATCTCAGACAGGCGGGGCGCTTCCGTTGCCAACTCGTATCTTGTTGAAGGTGCACCGGATGATCACGGTATACTGGTGGGTGGGCGTGCTGCTCGCGATCGGGGCGAGCGTCGGATTTCGCGCCTTTGTCCGCAGTGACGAAGGTCGCCTTCTGTGGGACCGGTTTCGACTTGCCATTCCCGGCTATGGCCGCGTCGTGCGCCACCGTTACTATGCGCAGTTTTCGCGCACGCTCGGCACGCTCATGGAAAACGGGATTCCCCTTCTCCGTTCGCTCGATCTGGTAACTCAAATTGCCGGCAATCGATTTCTTGAATCAAAGCTGGTGGAGGCGAAGCGCGCCGTAGTCGATGGTGCGACATTGTCGGCGGCCTTGAGCGCACAGCATTTGTTTCCAGATTTGTTCACCGACATGCTGGCGGTGGGCGAACAAACGGGGCGCTTCGCGGAGACAATGCAAACGGTCGCCGACGTCTACGAGCGTGAGCTTGATCGGGCGGTAAACATCATTTCCGCGCTCATTCCAATCTTGATCATCGTGCTGATCGCGATCGTCGTCGCCCTGATTGTTTTCAGCATTCTCTCGGCCGTTTTCGAGATGACACATAGCTTGCAGTTGCGTCCGCACTAAGATAATCTAGCCGGCCAAATGGTTTTCCGCGTCGTCGCGTGCGCGCTGCTAATTGGCGTAACATCTCTCGGCCACGGCCAGGAAGCCTTCGACGATGCGCTGCTGCCGTTGAATGAGAGCAGCTTCGCAAGTCCCGGCAAGGGCGAGCCGACCGTCGAAATTCCGACTTACCAAGCCGAGCCGGCGGTTGAACTTCCAACTGATCAGGGTGCGCGGGCGTTCGAGGTGCAATCAAAATCAAAAGAGGCGCGGCCGGAAAGTGCGTGGCTTGACTTACGCCAAAATGCGGGCGCGAATTCGACCATGCAAGGTGCGCCAGATTGGGTCGAGGCCGTGACGATGACACCCGCAGCCGAAGAAAATGGCGAAACATCAAAAACGTTTTTTCACGTTCAACTGGGACATCCGCCCGGAGATTATAAGGTCCTCTTTTTCCGCTTGCTCTTCGACGACAAAGCGGAGGGGCGACCGGAATTGATCGCGCGCGATGAATCTGGCGGGCAAGTTTTGCGCTCGGGCGAGCTCGGCTCGGGAATCGGTTTGGCGAGTTCTGATTCCGCGATGATTCCCATGAACGGAATTTCCTCCATCGACGTCGAAGTTCCCGGCGATGGAAAAACTGTGCGGGGCGCGTATCTGGACTGGATGACGAGCAGCGATGTGGTCCATCCGCTCAACGTGGAACATCGAGACATAATTGCAGAGCCGTTCTCCGTGATGCCGCCACTGCATTCGCCCGCCGAGGATACGGAAGAATTCGGGACCGTCACCGCCACGCTCGCAGCCGACACCATTCGTATCGGTTCAGACATTCAGGAAGCTGCCGTGTTTCAATTCGGCATCGAAACGCAACCTCTCCTGGCCCTGCTCACCTTCGAAGTAGCGAGCCCACGGATCGATGCGCCGCCGGAAGTTTATGTCAATGGCGAAGCTATCGGTCCAGTCACGTTCAGTTTACCGGAGCTGGCCGACCCGGCGTATCGCGGCGAGATGGAATCGCTGGTTCGGCAAATGCATTTCCGATACACGGGATGGTTGCGCGCGCAGAAAATTGTGCCGATTACCAGCTTGAAAGTCGGAACCAACGATTTGATCGTGCGGAACGGCAGCGGTGGCGGGAATTCGGCGATCCGAGCGACCCAAATTCAATTAAAATATCTTTGGGATAAATCCGATTACATACTTCAGCCCGGCCACTAATTGAACCGCAGGGCCACGTTACTGGTCTGTGCTAGATTACAAAATGACGCTACGAAAGAATCAGTCCGCTTTCACATTGCTCGAGATCATGCTCGTGGTGACGATCATCGCGCTGCTGATGACCGCTGCCATTTATAAACTGGGCGGCAACGTGGAATACTCGCGACATGTTCGAGTTGCGGCTGACATTCAAGGCATTAACACACAGCTGAAGCTTTATGAGAGCATGAACGGGTTCTTCCCGACCACCGAGCAGGGTTTGCAGGCGCTCGTGGTCCAGCCGGACACTGATCCTAAGCCGACGCGCTGGTATCAGCTATTCAAAGAAGTGCCGAAAGATCCCTGGCAGAGTCATTACATCTACATTTGCCCGGGAATAAAAAATCCGAACGGATACGACCTTTACTCCGCGGGACCGGATCGCAAACCGGACACGGCCGACGACGATTGGGGCGATTAAGGGCAGGCGCCGCGGCAACATCGACAATTGAGCCTGCGGAAGCCGAGCGACATCGACGCGAGTCAACCAATCACTGTTGCGTTGGCGGCGTGAAAACCGGCGCGGGCGGCGGTTGCGCGGGTTTTCGCGCAATCACGCCGCGCACATGTGGCGAACGGGCTGGCATGTTGGGGATCGGGGCCGGTGCCGGTCTTGCCGCATCCGGCTCATCGGCTCCCGGCTGCGGAGCGAAAACGGGCGCCGCATTTGCAGCCGGCTGCGTTAGAAGAGCTTCATTAAAACTGAGCGTGGCAAATTTTCCGTCTTTGTTGATTGTCACCTTGGTCGCGCCCACGCGGTCCGACCATTCAATGCTGGCGATGCTGTAGCCATCCACCGGCTCCCTGGTGCTGAGATATTTTTTGAAGTTCCTGTCTGAAGTGGAGCCGATGGTTACCATGTCGCCTTCCGGCAAACGCGCAGCATTAGCTACATACAGATCTTTGGCAAAATTCGGCGCGCTCAGCGGCGCCACGACCGCTGTGGCAATGGTGAAGGGCGAGCGATTCAGCATTCCTGAATAGCGGTCAAAGTTGAATCGCGTCGGAATCTCATCGGCCCGCTGGGTTGAGACCGAATAAAGCAAAGCGAAGATCGACATGAGAATTTGAGAGCGTCTCATTATCATCCTTTCTTGCGCTGCGCCGGCGCGAACCAGCGCGCGATCTTAAATTTTCCGCGCATCATCGTGGGGTCACCGCTATCGATCATTAGACTGACGCTTTCGAACACGACGAATGATTCCGGCTGTTGCACGTCGTAGAGAAAATGGACCAGAGGCGGCCATGGACTCTTTGTTTCAATGGAAGCGAAAACAGTCTGATGATTCGGAGTGGTTTCGCCTGAGCCGATCGCCGGATTCTCAATCAAGATGTTGTATTTGCCGGCGACCTCTTTCACCTGATCGAGCAAGGTAGATGCTTCCGCCGCATTTTTTAGCGCGGGTTGGTGTTGAGTGAGCCATTGGTCGCGTTTGGTCCAGAGATCGCGCTCTTTTATATAAACCGCCTGTTCGACGCAAGCTGCCTGGCGCGTTGCCAGTTGCGCGCGTGCCCGACCCAGGGCGCCGAAAAGCCAGTTCCAAATGACAAGGTTAAGCAAGACGATAAGCGCGCCGGCGACAATCCATAAGAGAATGCGCTCCCGCAGATGCATGCGTTCATACCAGGCCGGAATCATCGCGGTTTTCCCTCCAAGCGAAACTGCGCATGATTGTTCGGCAAAATGCGCGGCGCCGCCATGTCGAACTGAAAGACTTGCAGCTCTCGGTTCTTCTTTACCTTGTCGATGAATTGATAGGCCAGCGCGACTGAACTGGATTCGCCGTCCACTGAAATTTGCCGAGCGGACTGGCTATAAGTGGTAATGCGCACGTCAGGCGACGGCAGACTCTCGAAAAGATGCAGCAAAATTTCCACCGGATAATAACGCGAATCGATAGCGGGCGCGAGCGCCTTCCAGTTCGCTTCCGCGGCCCGGACGAATGCGGTCTGCGGCGCATCGCGGGCAATGCGGCGATCGAGACTTCCAATTTCAAAATCAATGGACGCAAGCGAAGCGAGGCCGAGAAAGAGAAGTCCGGCGTAAGCGCCGCTGGCCCAGAGAAGCCTCCGGTGCCACTCTCCCCGCCTGGCGAGTTGCGACCGGCGCTGCCGCCAGCTTTCCGGCAGGAGATTGAGTTTCACTGAGGCCGGCGGCGTTTCGATCCCAACGAGTTCGGTCGGGCTGGCCAGGATTGCCTGCACGGTATCGCGCAACTCATAACAAGTCTCGTCCAGCAACACGTTTGGAAACGATGCGCTGATTCCCTGTAACTCCGCGCTCAATGCCAGTTGCGGCAATTCCATTCGCAGTTGCTCCGGCGCGACGCCGTCGAGCGTTCGGGCAAGACTGACTTTGCCGTTCTCGGTCACCGCGGAAACGAGTGCTTCGCCTTCAGGATAAATGAAGAGAGCATTGCCTTTCGGCGCATAAGTACTCGCCCGTTGCGCGGCGTAAACTGTCACCTGCCGCGGGATGTAGCCGCCCTCCAGCAGCGGCGCGGCGATTTCCGCCAGCTGCGCATTCCTGACCGCGACGGCGGAAATAACGCTCTCAGTTTCATTTTGCTCGATCAGTTCGAAATCGGTCGTCACTTCGTCCGGTGAAAACGGAAGCGCTTTCTCAATCTGAATCCGGACCATCTCCGGAAACTCCGCTGGATCGACAGTGGGCAACCGAAATCGCTGCGCGAGCACGGCCGCAATGGGCAGCCCGAGCACCAGGTCGTCCTGCGCCGTCAGCAGCGGCACGGCTTCCTGTAACGTTTGAATCATGCGCACATTCCAGGAACCGTTACGTTCGCCCGCGCGCAAAAAGTTCCAGCCATGCGCGGTCGGAATTATAAAAACCGGTGTCGATGTCGCCTCGATATCAAAGCTCCTTCCAGCTAATCAATTGCGGAACATTAACATTGTTGGCCCTGCGAATCACCATCTGGACGATTCGCATCGCCTCGCCCGATTTTCCAACGCTCACAATTCGAAGCACCGGGTCCTTGAATCCGACAAGGCCGGCCAGTTGCTGGAATTGTTCCGGTGAAAAGCCGAGCGCCGCGCGCACATCCTCCAGGTTCTTGAATGGCGCATCGTCGGCGGTTCCATCGATGCCGTCGGGGCCACGCCGCACGAGTAAAAAGCGGTCGACCAAGTCCTTCGTCATACCAGGCAACGCGAGCAGCACGTCGCGCGAAGCCCAGGCGAGATCGATTGGGCCGGTGCTGTTAAGAGTAAAATCGTCATCCCAACCCGGAGCGGAAGTGAACTCAGCCCAGCCCGCGACTTGTTTCAGCTCGTCGATCCGCGTGAGCAAAGTGTGGGAAGGATGGTAATCGTCACTCTCCGGTGGCGCGTTCAGGTGATGGAGTCCGGTGTTCGGTTGCACCCAGTCGAGCAAACTATCCATCATCTGGTTGCGTTCATTAAGATCAATACCTTTGTTCTCAAGATATTTGTGCAAAATCCCGAGGCGCGTCGGGTCTTCGCCCGCCAGCAGCCAGTTCAAATTCAGCCGGCCCCCTTCACCAGTGATGCGCACGTCGTAATTTTCCCGCCTGTTGATTTGCCGGCGCAGATTCAGCGAGTCAGGCTTGATGTTTGGATGCAAGGCGACCTCCGCGCCGGAGCACGCCATCGCTTCCGCTTCCAGAACGCGGTTCGCATTTCCGGAAAGCGTAAGACGCGAATCGATATCCAGCGCCCATGAAATCAGCATCGCGCTAAGCAAAAAAAGCGCCCACAGCGCGAGCATGAGCGCGGCGCCGCGACAATCGAATTTCGGATTTTCAGTTAAGATCGACATCGTCAAAACGGTGTTCGCCCCAGGGGAATAATCACCTCCCAGGGCACTGCGGCATCGCTTCGTCCCACCACGATCTTCACCAGTCGCGGCAACAGCGCTGTATCGGTCCATCTCTCGACCCAAACATTCAAGCGCGGATCGAAGTACTGGATTTGAAGGCTGCCCACGTCCTCAATCAACGGCACCCAGGTCTCGTGTTCGTGCGTGATCGACGAGTCGTCCTGAGGTTTACGCAACAAGCCCAGATCGAGCCGGTCGTTCTTGTTGTTTTCCGGTTGCAATCGCATCCAGACCGTAAATTCGCCTGGCGCATAACGCGTGAGCAATCCAGCCCCGGCGCTGCAAGTCCACTTGATCTCATCGCGCGGCCGACCGTTTAACTTGAACGGCTCGCCCGTCATCGCGCCGCTGCCCGGCGGCAAGCTTTGCCATTGCGCCATTAACAGATCGCGCAAACCGCTGTAGCGCGCATCAGCCGCGCTCGCCTCCGATGAAACTCGCATTGCAGTCAGGTTCGATTGCACGAATCGATAAATCGCCACCGACATCATCGCCAGAATCCCGACCGCCAGCGTGACCTCGAGCAAAGTGAAACCGCGTCTGCGATTCGGGTTACCCGGGTCGATAAACATAGAACTCGATCTGCTTCGACTGCGAGACACCGCCGCCCGTCCACTGCGCGGTCAAGATGATAAGATTGATTCCGCCGAGCTGGCCGCCATCCGCTTCGGTCAAACCGGCCGGTGCGCTTTTCTGGATTACTTTTACGATGGCGTAGCCGGTGTCGATGTTGAATTCCTTCGCAGTGTCGGGGAATCCCGGCGTGGCCTGAATTTCCGCCATTCGGTTGGACAAAATCTGCCGCACGCGATCCTCTTCTGCGCTGAGTGTGCTTGCATTCAAACAATTCTCGACCGCGCGACCGAGCGCGAGCACTCCGACCGCGAAAATCGCGACCCCGATGAGCACTTCGTACAATGCGAAACCGTTGAACCGATGAAACGTTGAACAGTTACAGCGGTTTGCCTTGTGCCGCTTCAACGCTTCAGCGCTTGAACTCTTCAACGAAAGGGTCCTTTCTGAATTACCTCGCCGCATAACTTGTCAGCTCAGCGCGCACGCTCAACGCCGAGTAGTTCGCGCTCCAGGACCCGTCCCGTCCGCTAAATTCGACGACGGCCGGCTCGCACGTGCCGGACGGCCAGAAAATCCATTCCGCCGGCGGATTTTTTGTCAGGGCTGCTGGCAACGTCAGTTTCAAGACATCTCCGCGACTCAAAACAAATTCCGAGAGAACTTTCGCTTGCTCGTCTTTTGCAAAAACTTCCGGGCGCAGCACGACCTCTTTTTCGCGCCAAACAATAAGATAAGCGCGACGTTCCGCCACGCTTCGCTCCTGCGCCTGACGCACAAGATTGTTAAAGCCTTCGAGCGAACGCCGCAGCCGCTTGTCCGCGAGGACGCCATTCAAGCTCGGCACCGCCAGCAACAACATCAGCATCAAAATGAAAACCGTGATCACGATCTCGATCAACGTGAACGCGCGGCAACGCTGCATCGGCAAAGCTACGCCCAGCACGCCAAATCACAACACGACCGCTGTAGCGGCGGTCGGCGCCTGTCCTGAGTGGGTCATGTCCGGGACACACAAAGGTGACTTCCCCGGGATGCCAGCCACAGGCAAGCGCTTTTCCTCGGTGCGGGGCGCGACGATCGTCGAACTACAGGATGGAAGGATCCGGCGCTGCTCCGATTACTGGGATGCGGCGACCTTCATGAGGCGGGTCGGCCTATTGGCTGCCCAATAAAGCCACGTGCCTGGAGAGAACGCCGAAGCCAAGAGGCCAGGTCTTTCCAGGCCAGAGGTCACTCGTGCCTTTCGTGATCTTCGCGGCGGATTCAAGGCGCCAAGTCCCTGCAAGCGTCCGCTAAAAAAACGCAACCCACCGGCAGCAGGGCTCGCTGTCGTATGGTAACATTTTCAGCGTGACCTCGACATCGTCACGGCATTCGGTAGCTCGCGCCGCGTTTGGCATCAGCATTTTATTTGCGGCCTTGGGCGTGATTGCCATCATCATTTGGCAAGGGATCGCCGTGCACGGCGCGCCCGATCCGACGCAGCCGCACACGACCGTGACGGTCGCAGTTCTGGATATCGGCGTGCTCGTTTTCCGGGAAGGACTCGAGTGCATCCTGGTGTTGGCAGCGATCACGGCGAGCATGACCAGCGCCAAGCAAGCGCTGCGCCGTCCGGTCGCGCTCGGCGCGGGGATCGCTTTCCTGGCGACGCTGATCACATGGTGCATCGCGGTCGGAATCATGGGGCAACTGACCGAAAGTGTCCCCGCGCTTAACCTGCAAGCGGCAACCGGTCTTCTCGCCGTGATCGTTCTGCTCGTGATCATGAACTGGTTCTTCCACAAAATTTATTGGGGCGGCTGGATTCGTTCCCATAATCGACGCCGAAAAGCGCTGCTCTCCAATGGCGCTGCCGCGGAAATTTCGCGGGCGCGTCTGCAATGGGGATTGATCCTGCTCGGATTCACCTCTCTTTATCGCGAAGGCTTTGAGGTGGTGCTTTTCCTGCAAAGCTACAATCTACGGTTAGGCGGCGGCGTGGTTCTAAAAGGAGCGTTGCTCGGGATAATGCTCTCCGGCTTGGTCGCGATTCTGACCTTTGTTCTTCAGCAACGTCTTCCGTACCGCAAAATGCTGATCACAACCGGCATCCTGCTCGGCGTTGTTCTGCTGGTGATGGTGGGTGAACAAGCGCAGGAGATGCAACTTGCGCACTGGATAGGACGCACCGAGATCGGCTGGCTGGCGAGTCTCACGCCGTCGTGGGCGGGGATGTGGTTCGCCGTTTTCCCAACCGTCGAAACTTTAACCGCGCAATTAATTGCCGCGATTCTGGTGATCGGTTCTTATTATGCGGCGCGACATTTTCGCGGCGCCGTGCCCGTTGAACCGGAGCCCGCGCAGGAAGCGCGAATTGAAGCCCGCGAGGCTATTACGGAACAATTGGAAACGGTTCCGTAATCGGATGGAGCCGGGCCAGCCTGGGAGCGGCGGTTTCCTAATCGCCGGGGCGATTCGAAGATCGCCCTTCCTTGCTCTGATGTTGTCGATCTTGCCGGCGGTCTCCGCGTTCGCAGGTGCACGGCATTTCACCTATTTGTATGAATCCCCGACTTCGGAACCCGGCAGCGTCGAGCTTGAAAATACAATCACGTGGTCGCGAACGACCGCGACACCCGTTTGAATCAAGCGGCTTTCCGCGAGGAACTCGAAATCGGGATTACTGATCATCTCCAGATCGATTCTTTATCCCCTCGATTGGAACTATCGCGGCGGAAGCAATGGAACTGCTGGATTTAGTCACGACGGCGAAGCGGTTGAGCTGATTTACAATTTAACTAATCCGGTAGTCGATCCGCTCGGCATTTCGCTTTACGAAGAGATCCAGGCTGGGCGACAGCATTTCGAGTCTGAATCAAAATTAATCGCGCAGAAAAATTTTGGACCGCTGATTCTCGACTACAACGCGACTCTGGAAGCGGAATGGGAAGAACAGGAGTTGAAAGAACAAGACGGAGAATTTCAGCAGGCTCTCGGCGCGAGCTACGAACTTGTTCCGCGCGTCTCGGTTGGCGTCGAGCTCGTCCACGAATTCGGTTTTCCGAATTGGCGCGATGAAGGAAAAATCAGAAACCTATTTGTCGGGGCGAATTTCGCAATCCGTCACGGAAGCTGGTTCGTCACCATGACGGCGCTCGCGCAAGCCACGCAGACCGCGAGCGAGCCGGATGTGCAAGTCCGCACGATTTTTGGGATCGGTCTCTGAAATGAAGAAAATTTCGATCCTGATCCTGGCGATTGTTTTCATTGTCGATCTTAGCAGTTGCGCAATCTGGAAACCGCCGCCGCCCGTGACCGCGGAATGGAAGCGGGATGCGACGAAGCAACATGTCGATCTTGGGACGCTCCAACACGGTCGAACCCTTATCGTTCACCGTTGTATCGAATGTCACACGCTACCGGTGGTCTGGCATTATAGCGCCGAAGATTGGCTGCCCATTGTGAACAGCATGTCGCATCGTGCGAGTTTGAAATCCTCGGAGCGCAATGCGATCGTCGCGTACATTCTCGCCGCGCGTGCGCAACCGTAGCCTACGCCCGATGACGGACGCGACGCGTGCGCGATTTCACAAGCACATATCGCTTCGCACAGCGAAGCGGCTACAGCATTTGTCGCGACATTCTAGTTGAACGTGGCCGCAAGCTTTTCACCTTAGGCGGATGATTACGTCGAGTTTGCGTCTTCGATTCTTCGCCCAACTGGTTCTGGCCGCTATTGTTTTGGCTGACTCAAGTACATTCGCGGCCAGTCCATCCCCGCGCACATCACCGACGCCGGCCGGGGCGATCAATGAAAAAGTGTTCAACGGGATGCAGTGGCGGCAAATCGGACCGTTCCGAGGCGGACGGGCGCTGGCCATCGAAGGCATTCCCGACGAACCGGACACTTATTATTTCGGCGCGGTCGCGGGCGGCGTTTGGAAAACGATTGATGGCGGAGCAAACTGGAAGCCCCTTTTTGATAAGGCGGATATTTCTTCGATCGGCGCGATCGCCGTCGCGCCATCGGATCACAATGTCGTTTATGCGGGCACAGGGGAAGCAGCGATTCGCGGCAACACGACTTACGGAACTGGCGTTTATAAATCGATCGACGCTGGAAATACGTGGAAAAACCTCGGGTTGAAAGATACGCGGCAAATTGGCGCGTTGATTGTCGATCCAAGAAATGCCGACGTCGTTTTGGTCGCGGCGCTTGGTCACGCATTCGGCCCCAATCAGGAACGCGGAATTTTTCGGACGACTGACGGCGGCAAGACATGGACGAAAGTTTTGAGTAAGGATGAAAATACCGGCGGCATCGACATTGTTTTTGATCCGCACAATCCGAACATCATCTTCGCGTCCCTCTGGCAGGCGCGCCGGCAGCCGTGGTTTTTCTCGAGCGGCGGACCTGGCAGCGGTTTGTATCGCTCGGAAGACAACGGTGTGACATGGAAACATCTCGAGGGAAATGGATTGCCGGATGGAATTCTCGGAAAGATCGGCGTCGCGGTTTCGGGTGCAGACTCGAACCGCGTCTACGCCATCATCGAAGCAAAAGAAGGCGGGCTCTATCGCTCCGATGACGCCGGCCAGCATTGGAGCCGGGTGAACGAGGATGGCCGATTTCGCCAGCGCGCGTGGTATTTCAGCAAAGTCTACGCCGACCCCAAATCAGCGGACGCAGTTTATCTTGTGAATACAGGACTGTTTCGTTCGGTGGACGGCGGCAAGAATTTCACACTGCTGTCCGCGCGGCACGGCGATCATCACGGTCTTTGGATTGATCCGCAAAATCCGAATCGGATCGCCAATGTGAACGACGGCGGCGCCAGCATCTCAACCGACGGCGGCAAAACCTGGACGACCCAAAACAATCAGCCGACCGCGCAATTTTACCACGTCGCGGTTGATAACGCTTTTCCCTATCACATTTACGGCGCGCAACAGGACAATTCGAACATCGGGATCGCGAGCCGCGGCGAATCGGGCGTGATTGGGCGCGAAGACTGGTTCGTTGCCGGCGATGGTGAGTGCGGCTTTGTGGTGCCCGACCCGCGTGACTGGCGCATCATTTACTCAAATAGCGAAGGTTACGCCGTTCGCTACGACAAAAACAAAGAAGACATCCAGGACATCAGTCCCGTCCCGCTGGACAATTCCGGACATGGTGCTGTCGATCTTGCACACCGTTTTCAATGGACCTCGCCACTCATGCTTTCGCCGCATGATCCGGACACGCTTTACACCGCCGGAGAATCCGTCTTCAAATCTTCCGATCACGGTCAAAGCTGGACGCAAATCAGCGGAGACCTCACGCGCAACGATAAGAGCAAACAGCAACCGAGCGGCGGACCGCTTACCAACGACATCACTTCGGTTGAGTATTACGACACCGTCTTTGCGCTCGCCGAATCGCCCCTAAAAAAAGGAACGCTTTGGGCCGGCACAGACGACGGTCTTGTTCAGGTGACCACAGACGATGGTCAGCACTGGTCAAACGTCACTCCAAAAATGCCGGAATGGAGCACTGTCGATCTTATCGACGCCTCCCCCCATGACGGCAGCACCGCTTACGTCGCGGTGGATCGACATAAACTCGACGACTTTAAACCCTACATTTTCAAGACGACAGATTTGGGCAAAACCTGGTCGGCAATTGTAAACGGAATTCCCGAGGGCGCCTATGTCCACGCGGTCCGAGAAGATCCAAAAAAGCGCGGCTTGCTTTACGCCGGGACCGAGCTCGGCGTGTTTGTTTCATTCGACAGCGGAACGCATTGGCAACCGTTGCAATTAAATCTGCCCGTTTCGCCGATTCACGATTTGGTCGTGAAGGACGATGATCTTGTGGCCGCGACGCATGGGCGATCATTCTGGGTGCTCGACGATGTGACGCCGCTGCGACAAGTGACAACACAATCGGCGCAAGCGGACGCGATTCTTTATCAACCGGAGACCGCGTTGCGTCTGCATTACCCCGAGGAAATCGACAAGCGCCAGCCAGTGGGCGACAACCCGCCGCCGGGTGCGATGATCGATTATTATCTCAAGACCGCACCCAAGGATGAAGTCACAATTGATATCCTGGATGCTTCCGGCAAACTCGTTCGGCATCTTTCGAGCAAGGAAAAAAAAGAGGGTGAGCAGCCGCCGGAATGGCCCGATCGCGTCGAGCGCGCGAAAACAATTCCCGCAAACGAAGGCATGAACCGCTTTGCGTGGGACCTGCGTTACGATGATCCTGTGCAGATTCCCGGGGCGTTCTATTCCGGCAATGGGCCGAAAGGTCCGCTCGCTTTGCCGGGCGAGTACCAGGTGAAGTTGACGCTCTCCGGCAAAAGCCAGACCGTGCCGTTGCATCTTGCGATTGATCCGCGGACCAAGGGCGCCGAGCCCGCTTTGCAAAAGCAATTCGACCTTTCCAAGCGTGTCAACGATCGCATCTCAGAGCTGCATCAAGCCGTCAACGAGATCCGCGAAGTGAAATCGCAAATTCAATCACTGCACAAACGGTTCGAC
>CATPAW010000211.1 GCA_955652255.1 uncultured Chthoniobacterales bacterium
ATACTTCTACCCAGCTGCTCATACAGCCCAAGGTCGTCTCGATGATTCCATAGCTCAACGACCTTCTCCTCAGCGAACCGAAAAATATTAACTCCTGAAAATACAATTGAGCGTCCGGATGGTGAAGTCTTGCCCCATGCGCCCCTATTTGTCCCACGCATCGTCCAGCGCGCAGTCACGAACTCGCCTTCAGCAATCAATAGATCGACGGTGATTTTAAGATCCGGAAAGGCAGCGCGAAAGTCTCGCGCGATCTGAACCTGTCCGGCTGCACCGGGAAGCGCGGTTCCAGCACGAAGATCATGACGAATGTAGCCAGGCGCGAATAAGCCCATTGCCGCGGAGTCATCCCCTCGGCCCCATAATCCTTCGTAAAACTCAGTTACTCGCCGCTTGTTCTCGGCTGCGGTCATTGCGGGTTGGCTGTCGCCGAACATATGATTAGGCCGACAGTTTTGTCGGGGTCGGCGAAGAACTTTTTCGGATTCATCAGCGGCTCGGTTGAACTCACAAGATTACTTTACAGATCCGGACAAGATTTTGGTAACGAGCGCCTCGAAACGTGGGTCGCCGCGCAAGGGATCGAGATACGGCTCGACTTTGATGAGATTGATATTTCGACCGCCATGATCTTGAGCAGCTTTTTCCAGCCAGTCCAGTGCCTGATCTTTTTCTCCCAGCCCGAGATGAATCACGGCAAAAGCATAAGCTGGAACATACCGCGTCTTGGCCGCTTCAGTGAGCCGGGCTAATATCTGGCGCGCTTCATTCTGTCGCCCGGTGTTCGCCTCAGCATGGGCGACAAACGCGAGCACAAGCGGGTCCTCGCTTAACTCTAAGGCCTTTTCATATTCCGCGATCGCGTCACTCGTCGCGCCTTTCAATTCCAGCGCCAATCCCAGAAACCGGTGAGCCCAATAAAATTCCGGATACATTTCGAGCGTCTTGCGAAGTTGCATGATCGCCTCATCGTATCGCCTCGCCGTCATGTAAACTGTACCGAGCTCGGCATGAATAATTGGCGAGACCGGATCGAGCTCGACGGCTCGCTTCGCTTCGGTGATTGCGTGATCGAACTGCCCGGTCGCCATAAGAGGACCGGTGCCGTACCACTGATGAGCGGTCGGATAATTCGGATCCAATTCAATCGCCCGCTCAAACTCTTTTATCGATGCGGCGAGGTTGAACTCGAAAAAGAGAACGTAAGCTAGCGAGGTGTGCGCTTCGGCGAGCCTATCGTCGAGCTCCAGCGCTTTTTGTGCGGCGGCTCTTGCGCGCGGAAGATACTCTTGCGGCGTTCCCGCCGCGTACAGGGGGATCAAAGTGCAACTGTCGGCCATGCCCGCGTAAGCCAGCGCGTAGTTCGGGTCCGTCTCCGCCGCTTGCTGGAAGTAAGCGAGCGCTTTCTTAAGATTCTGGCCTGTGCGCCTGTTCCAGAGATACCGCCCCTGCAGATAAAGTTGATGCGCTTGTGTGTTCTGGGTCGGCTGCGCCGCGATTGCGTTTCGTTCAGAGCCGGTGAGCTTCGCCTTAAGTGTCTCGGCGATTGTTTTGGCGATCTCGCTCTCAACCGCAAAAATATCAGTCAGCTTACGGTCGAACGTGTCCGCCCAAAGATGAGCGTCCGTCGCGCCCTTAATTAGCTGCACGTTCACACGCACCTTGTCGGCTGTGCGTTGAACACTTCCTTCCAAAATGTTCGCGACGCCAAGCTGCCCGGCAATGGCCGGCACATCGTCGGGTGAACTTTTGAAACGTTGTGTGGACGTGCAAGAGACCACTTTCAAATCTGCGATCTTAGCCAGCCGCGTGATGATCTCGTCCTGAATGCCAGCCGCAAAATAGGCGTTGTCAGGATCATGGCTGAGATTTGCAAACGGCAAAACGGCGATCGATTTATTCGAAGCATCCTCGGGCGACGCTGCTTTGTTTCGGGCTGTGTAGCGGCCGAGAAAAAATAGCCCGAGCGATATCGCGCCGGCGATGATGACAACAAAAATCCAGGCATGCTTCTTCTGTCGCGTTGCAGCCGGCATCGCATCGGCCGTTTCGGTGCGCTTAATTCCCTGCGGCGTCAGCTCGAACATCCAGGCCAGAACAAGCGCAACCGGCAGACCGAGAATGATAAGCACGACAATCGATCGGATGACCCAATTGGGAACGTCGAAGACGGGAAAAACTTGTGCGATTCCCTGCGAGAGCGCCCAGCCGGCAACAACGTAAGCTAGCGCAACTTTATAAACATTGCGCCGCTTTAGCTCCTGAAAGAAATTGCTCAAGTTCATGAGGCCGGAATGATGAAATCATTGCGAGCAAGAGATTTCACCACAGGAGCGCGCACGCCGCGAACATTAATTGTGCAGCACAAATGCTCGCGCTTACCTCGGAGCCTACAGGGCTCGAACCCCCACTTTCGGGATCAGTTTTTCGCTGCAACTCAGACCGTATGAGACGTTCGACTTCTCTCCTCGCTCAGAGAACGGGGCAAGGACGGGGCTTTATCCGCCAAGATTATCCACCAGCAATTCAATTTTTGACTGAATCTCAGCTTCGGCTCGTATCGCATGGAACAAACAAAAAATGCAGGACAAGTGGCGTTGGAAACGGGAAACAGCCCGGCGGTCGTCATGGCTCACTATTTCGAAATTGTGGAAGAACGAGCCGCTCGCGAATATTGGTCGATCAAACCGGTTCCACGTCACGACCGCAAAATCGTCGCAATTGCTTAATCTGTTCCGGTGATTTCACCGGAACACAGTCTTATGACCGGCCAGCAAACCGCCGTTTTTGGGCTGGCAAGCAGTTCCGCTTTGCGATATTCCGGTCGCCAATGGGAAATTACCCATAATGCAGCCTTTTAAACCAAATCCCCTCGTAAGGCCCCAGAAATAGATGGCAAGTTGCAATCTAATTCTCGTTAGATGCTGAAACTTGAAGTGTGATTGACCAGCAAAACCAATGAAACGTGCCTTCCTGTCCCTGCCGCTGTTGTTCATTCTTATTTCATCGTCGGCACCTTCTCAGACAGCAACACCGCCGAACCGTGAGCAGGACGAGAAAGCGATCAAAGAGGTTCTAATAAGATTCGTTGAAGCCTGGAATCGCCATGACGCCAAAGCTTTCTCGCTGGTTTTCGCGGAGGACGCCGACTTCACGAATGTGCGCGGGATGGGTGCGCACGGGCGAGCGGAAGTCGAAAAGATGCACGCGCCGCGGTTCGCAACTAACTTCAAGGACAGCAACCAAAAAATAACGGAGATAAAGATCAGGTTCCTTACTCCTGATATTGCAGCGGTGGACGCGCGGTGGGAGATGACGGGTGCGAAAGGATCGGACGGTCAGGAGATTCCCTTAAGAAAGGGACTCCTGAATTTCATCATGACACGCTCGGGAGGCCAATGGCTTATCATGATCATGCACAACATGGATTTGCCTCAACAGTAGCGGATCTGCATCTAACCCCTATGTAGGGTGTCAAGTGTGGTGGGGGTTGATCAGTTCATAAAGTCGATTCGTGAGGGTTAGCGGATGATCTGGACGCTTCCTCTTCCGGTTTTACTCGCTGGGGTTTTTCCAGCGGTTCATACTCCTATCCGTGCGTCCGCATTTACGGGAGCACAATTTGATCAATGCGATCAGCGTGGAAG
>CATPAW010000212.1 GCA_955652255.1 uncultured Chthoniobacterales bacterium
GGATCGGCTCCATTGTGAAAACGATGAACGATTGGCTGGATGAATTTTCAGGCCGCCGCAACTTCTCCCTCCTGCGATATGAATCGCTGCGCGCGGCACCCGCCGAACAATTTCGAGCGTTGCTCGCCTTGCTTGGTGGAACGACCCCCAACATTTCGATCTTTCAGGACGCGCTCGATTTTTCGGAGTTCGGCAACATGCAAAAATTGGAGGCAGCCGGCGTCTTCGATTCGAAGATTCTCCAGGCACGGGATATACGCGATCCGGAATCGTTCAAAGTGCGGCGCGGCAAGATTGGCGGTTACGAGGATTACCTTTCTGCCGAAGATCGACAATGTGCGATTGATGCGTTGAGGCGGCTCGACCCCCATTTCGGTTACGAGCCCCACGGCCGCCACCGCGATTGACTCCTAATCGGCTTTGATCGCGGAGAGGTCAGGCGCCGGCGGGTTAAACGAATCGGTCCTGCTTAGCGTCTTCCCGTTCCCCAGCGGCGATGGAGAAAACGTTCCCACGGGGAGAAGAGAATTTTGTCCGCGAGCAACCCGATAACGATAATCACCAGCATGATTCCGATGACCTGGTCCATCGCGTTGAGTTCGCGTCCGTAATGCAGCAGATGGCCGAGACCAAATCCAGTGAGAATGGTCACATAAATTTCCGCGGCCATGAGTGAGCGCCAGGCAAACGCCCAACCTTGTTTCATTCCGCTCACCAAATATGGCAGCGATGCCGGTAAAATAACGCGCGTCCATTTGTGAAACGGTCTCGAGCCCATCGTGCGTGCCGCCCGCGCATAGATTGGCGGAATCGTGCGCACTCCGGTATCGGTCGCGATCACAACCGACCAGACCGTTCCCATAATCACGACAAAAAGCATCGCACTTTCAGTTTGTCCGAACCAAAGCAGCGCGAGCGGGACCCAGCAGACGCTTGGCAATGTCTGCAATCCCAGGGCGAGCACGCCGATGGTGTCTTCGACAAAAGTCGATGAAGCGGTCAACAAACCGAGCGGCAATCCGATCGCCAGACCTATGGCATAACCGGACAGCAATCGCCGTAATGTTACGATGGAAGCGCTCAGCAATGTGCCGTCGCGTCCAGAGGTGACCACATAATCCCAGACGCTGAGCGGAGAGGGCAGCAATACTGGCGACCAAATTTGCGCACGAACGATCGCGCCCCAAAGCGAGGCCAGCGCAACGAAAAATACAATCGCGAGCAAAGTTCTTCTCATCAGCCGGTCAACGTCGCATGAGCACCGTGTTCTTTCAGGGCCGCCGTCAATGTAGATGCATGCTGGGCGATTTCGATGCTGTTAAAATCGCGCGGGCGAGGCAGCGTTATGTCAAAAACTTCGCGGATCCGTCCCGGCGTCGGAGACATGATTACGACGCGATCGGCCAGGCACGCCGCTTCCCGCACGTTGTGTGTAACGAAGATAATCGTTTTGCGGCGCTTCTCCCAAATGCCCTGGATGTCGCCGTAAAGCTGCTCGCGCGTCATGGCGTCGAGCGCCGCGAACGGTTCGTCCATCAAGAGCACACGCGGGTTCGGCGCCAGCGCGCGCGCCAGCGCCACACGCTGTTTCATGCCGCCGGAAAGCTCATGCACGTTTGCTTCCATGAATTTTTCCAAGCCGACCAGATGAAGAAAGAATTTTGCGACCTCACGCCGTTCGGAATTGCGCAGGCCAGGCTTTAGCTTCAAACCGAACATGACGTTGCCGAACGCATTGAGCCAGGGAAATAGCGCCGATTCCTGAAACATCACGAGCCGATGACGACCCGGATTGAGCACCGGCTCATTGTCGGCCAGCACGCGCCCTTTGTCCGGCTTTTCCAGACCGGCAATGATGTCGAGCCACGTCGATTTTCCGCAACCGCTCGGACCGACGATGACGATGAATTCGCCCTCAGCGACTTCGAGCGAGATATCATCCAGCGCATGCACCGTCTGGCGCTTTTGCCGAAACCATTTCGAAACATGATCGACAATAAGCTTCGCCGGCGGCGGACCCTGCAGTTCTTCTTGCAGCGACATCAGGGTTTTTCGAACAGTCGCGAAAGATCGGGCGCGGCCTTGATGAATCCCGACCGCACAGAATTTTGTGCAAATTTCTCCACCGACGCGCGGGGAATTTCCGCGCTGAAAACAATTCGTTTCCATGCATGCTCGATCAATTCCGGAGTCATTTCGCTCTTCGTTTCCGTGAGCAGTTCCGCCTTGACTAGTCGCTGCGCTTCGGCCGGATTTTTCAAAATCCAATCGGTCAGCTCCGCGTTCGCCTGTGCGAATTTGCGCACGAGGTCGCGTTGCTCACTCAGAAATTTCGCGCTTGAAACCAGAACAGTGGTCGCCGTTTCTGGTTCCTCGACGATTACCTTCCCCCCGGCTTCCGCCTCGATGCGCGAGACCCAGGGTTCCACCGTCCAGACAGCGTCGATTCTCTTTTCCCGGAAAAGGGCCAACTGATCCGGATTCTGCGTCGGAATAACCTGGGCGTCACCACCAAGCTGCGTAATTTTTAGTCCACCGGCGACCAGCCACGCTCGGCATGAAATATCTTGGGTATTCCCAAGTTGGGGCGTCGCGATTTTTTTCCCTCGAAAGTCGGCCGGTGTTTTCAGATTTTCGTCCGGCCGAACAACCAGGGCCGCTCCGCCATTGGCCGCACCGCCGATCAATCGGATCTCATCGCCGTTTGACTTTGTGTAGGCGTTTAGCGCCGGTCCAGGCCCAACGTAGGTAAGCTCGATCGACTTCGCGAAAATCGCCTCCATCGCGCTCGGACCCGCGTTGTAAACAAACCATTCGATCTTTGTGCCATCACCCAATCGCTCTTCAAACCAGCCTTTTCCTTGGCGGGAGAGAGCGTGCCCGACCAACCCTGCACATGCGTCACATTCGGAAAATGACCCACTCGAATTTTCGTTTCCGCCCAAACCGGGACCGCCGCAGCCATCGCCAAAGAAAAGGATAAAAGCGTTTTCATAGCGCTGATTCGTTTAATGTGATGTTTGTTCCGTCTTAAAAATTCGGCGCAAGGATGAAGCGCGGGCGCGATTACGGCAATCGAATTACCGCAGCGGGCGCGCAACCAGGATCCCGCTGTCGCTGCCGTATCGATAAAGATAATTCGACAACCGCGCATCCACCACAACCTTTCCCGAATTGCCCGGGGACGACGCGTGCATGAAATGCAGAACGCCGTCCTTCGTGCGCAGCGCCAGGCCGACATGCGCCGTTGAGTAAAGTCCACTGCGGTCCCGCGAAACGATTCCGATGACGTCGCCGTTGCGCAATTTCGGTTCCACTGCGCCCACGCGGCGTTTTGGAATTTGGTAAAGCGGGCGCGCTGAAACGCGCGCTTCCATTTGTGCCAGCGGACCCAGCAGCGCCCGGTTGCGCGCAAGATAACGATAATGCCGCCAGCCAACCGTCATTTCGCGCGCTGAATGCGGAACGCTCACCCCGCCGTACTCGCGCGTAAGATCGACAATCAATCCGCGCCGATCGTTGTCGAACAGCCAGTCTTCGAGGTAGTGCAAGCGCGAAAGATATTCGCCGGTGCATTCGCCGCCGCGATAGCGGTCCAGTTCAATGTAATGCAGCAAACGCTCGGGCGTCCAGTTTTCCTCCGGCTCATCCAGCATTCGCGCAAAGGCCAGCGCGATCTCAAAAAACGTCCAGCAATCCATCCCTTGAAAATTCACGGAGGGCGCTTCAATCCGATTATCGATTTCGAGAGTGAAATGCTTGTAACG
Source organism: uncultured Chthoniobacterales bacterium (assembly GCA_955652255.1). GTDB lineage: Bacteria > Verrucomicrobiota > Verrucomicrobiia > Chthoniobacterales > UBA10450 > UBA10450. The sequence goes on from CATPAW010000212.1 coordinate 3,768, forward strand.
CGTTCCCACCAGCGCTTGTCCCGCCGCGGCAGTCCGTTCGCCGACCGGCAGTGCTTTCCAGTTTTCGCTCTTCGCTCGCGAGACCAATCGATTGAACTGATCTTGTCCCTTGAAAACGGTTTTGAACGGCAGTCGCGTCTCGGCCGCGGTTGCGAGTGAGCAAATCATAATCAGAGGAATGATAAATTTCCAACTCTGCATACCTGCGCAGAACTGAAGGCGGAATTGCGGGACAATCAACCGCATTGTAGCTGCCGGCGTCTCGGCGGCAGACATCTTGAGGCTCTGCCGCTGAGGATAGCGGCGCTACAACATGTCGCTCATCGGCCGCGAAAAATTTTACTTCATCCAGCCAAGCTTATATGCTTGCCCGAAAGTGCCGATTTCTTTTTCGAAAAAAAGCCGCAGGAACATCGTTCGTCAAAAATCGGAGGATGGCGCTTCCCCTAAACGCTCCACCCGTGTTCGCTTGCGTCCGCGGCCGGACTGGCACAAACGCAATTTCCTCACCAGCGTCCTGATTCCTTCGCTTTTTGTCAGGCGTTCCGGCGATCATTTTCAACCGCAGTTCCCCAAAATCCAGAAAGGCGAAATTTGCCTCACCTGGATCGGACACGCTTCGTTTTTGCTGCAAACACACGAGATCAATATCTTGATCGATCCGAACTGGTCGAAGTGGCTGAAGGTGATCAAACGACTGAAGCGGCCCGGGTTTGAGATTCATCACTTGCCGGAAATCGATTTCGTTCTCGTCACCCACGCGCATTTCGATCATCTTGACCGGCGAACGCTGCGGCGAGTGGCGGCCAACCAGCCGATCGTCGTCCCCATCGGCGTGGGTAATCTGGTGCATGATCTCGGTTTCCGCATTGTCCACGAGCTCGATTACTGGCAGACAGTGCAACTGGGGCCGCTCACTGTTTCCTTAACGCCTTGTTATCATTGGGGCGCGCGCTTTCTGGCGGACTTGCATCGCGGGTTTGGCGGGTTCGCGGTTTCGGTGGACGACCGGACAATTTTTCACTGTGGCGACAGCGCTTTTTTTCCGGGCTTCAGGGAGATCGGAGATCATTACAAGATCGACATTGCGCTTCTTCCAATCGGCGCCTACGACCCACCGCCCGGCCGCGAAGTTCACATGAACCCGGAAGAAGCGGTCAAGGCGTTTACGGAACTCGGCGCGAAGGTCCTGGTGCCGATGCATTACGGAACTTTTCGGCTCGGATACGAACCGCTCGACGAACCCCTGCAGCGTTTGCAAGCCGCCGCCCGCAGCCACGGGATCGAAGAGAAAGTTCTCGTCATGATCGAAGGCAAACCGGTCGTTCTATGAAGAGGAAAACGCTCAACGCTCAACGTTCAACTTTCAGCGTTCAATTCAGAATCCCGTTGAGCGTTGGAAGTTGGACGTTGAACGTTAAGGCGCGCAAAATTTTCGATGCGCGTTAAACGCCTTGACGCAATTGGAGCTTTCGTTTCCGGCCTGTTAGTTCTCACCTTTTGCCTGCTCCTGCTTTGGCGCGATCCGCTCGTATTTTGGAACGACGATTATGAATTGTCGATCTTGCCTGTCTTTGCCGATGTCGCGCGCAGTTGGTCCGAAGGTTATCTCCCGCTGCTCAGTCCGTATTCCTGGGTCTGCAGCAATCTCGCCGGCGAATTTCAATACGGAACATTTTCGATTTTCATTAACGCGGCCGTCATTCTCATTTGGAAATTTTCGCTCAGCTTCCCCCAACAAGCCGCCGCACTTTCCATCACTCATCTTTTCGTCCTTGCCGCCGGCGCGTTTCTGCTCGCGCGCGATCGCGAATTATCCGCCCCAATGTCGATCTTTGTCGCACTGGTCGCGGCTTTGAACGGCTGGATCATCTGTTGGGGCGCGACCGATTGGTTTGGCGCGCTTGGCGCGTTCGCCTGGTTGCCGTGGGCGTGGTGGGGCTTGGAGCGCGCGCTGGATACACAGCGAACTCGCTGGAGATTTTTGTGGCCGGTCCCATTCGTCTATCTCGTCGTCACCGGCGGATTTCCTTACACCGTTTTGATGCTGGTGCTTTTGATCGTGTGGCTCTGCCTGCGATCGCTCATTCAAACGCGAAAGCCATTGTCAATCTTGCCGCTGCTCTTCGGCGCTGCTCTCGGCTTCGGTCTTGCCGCGCCGGCCTGGCTGGCAACTTTTGCTTACGTCCGCGGCTCCGCGCGCGAGCTGCAAGCCTCGTCCGCCCACTGGCAATGGCTTGTTCCGCCCGCCGCATTGCCCGGGTTCATTTTGCCGTGCTGGAAAGTGAACTGGGCCGACTTTTCCACGCGCATGATGCCGCACAGCGCGACCGAGTTGTCCTGCGGGTTTGTCGCTATAGCCGCTCTCATCGCGGCATTTGTCGCAAGATATGCTATACGCGATTCACGTATAGCATCGTCGTTCACCCTTGCGGGCGAAACGGGGACGGAGGTGCCATCACTCCGGAAAATCCGATGGGAGCTCGGCTTGCTCTTGCTTGTTCTTGCGATCTCGATGTTGCCAAGCGCCGGAGTGTTTCGCTGGAGTTTTCGCTGGCTGCCGTTTTTTCATCTGATTCTTGCTCTTTGTGCCGCGGAAGCGCTCCGCAAGCTGAGTCGGGGGGCGCGCCCTCAATTGCTATCGCGCGAAATTTTTGCGTTACCCGGCATTATCGCATTCGTGCTTGTGGCATTGACAGCAATCACGATGTCGATCTTACACACGAACGGCCCGAATGCTTTTCCACTCACATGGATTTTTCTCGGGCTCTCGCTGCTTTGGGCGGTCTCGGAATTCTTTTCCGGTCAAAGCAAACAGCTTCTTGCGTGGACACCGGCCTGCGTCACTTTTGCGTCGTTGGTGGCAACTTACTTTTGCCTCCCGCTGAATTGCGGCGTGCCGAAATACAATCTCGATCGACAATTACTCGAGGCCGCGCCGCTTGATCCGCAGCGGCTCTATTTGAGTATTTATCCAGCGGCCGAACACACCTATCGCATCGAGAAAAAACCGGGACGGGTCGGGCAGATTGTCCGGCCCGGAAGCACTTCGATGTGGGGCGGTTTGCATTTTATCAACGGCTATAGCCCGATTCTCGCCGCCGGCGTGGCGCGCGACTTCAACTTCGCCATTCACGGTGAAATCGATCCGGATTTCGGCAAATATTTGCTCACGGAACAAGCCGGGGCCGATGGCATATTGACCCGACTTGGCGTCGACGGAATTGCGGTTGCCTCGGAAGTGAATGTCGATCCACTGCCCGCGATCGAGTGGCGGCTCGTCGCGTCGACAGAAGAAGGCCGGGTCTTTCATCGGCGCGTTGCGCCGTTTGCGCGAGTGCGATCGGTTAGTTCGATTGATTCCCGGCCGGGCGACCAATTTGTTTCTGCGAATATTTCACGAATTGTAGAGTCGCGAAATCACATCGAGGTCGAGGTCGATGTGGCGAAAGGCGATCGCACGGCCTTGCTGACTTTTTCGCGTCCATACTTTCGCGGTTACGTCGCGCGAATCGCGGGCCAAAAACTCATCGTCGATTCGTATCGCAGCTTATTTCCGACGGTTGAACTACCCGCTGGTTCGCACGGGCGTCTTGTTCTGACTTACCGGCCGGCGTGGCTGGTTGTCGGCGGGGGATTGTCGATCTTGTGCGCGTTTTTCTTTTTGATCGCGAGCTTATTCGCTGCTGTTGTAGGGTGGCGATCTTCGCCGCCAATTTTTGTCAGCAGCGGCCAGGATGGCCGCCCTACAATTTAATACACGTCGCGCTTGTAACGTTTGTCGCTCTTCAGTTTCTCGACGTACCCGTTTGCCTCACCGACGCTCTTGCCGCCTTGCTCCTGCACGATCCTACGCAACGCTGCGTCGACATCTTTCGCCATGCGCCGCGCATCGCCGCAAACAAAAAACTGCGCGCCCTCGGAATCGATCCACTTCCAGATCTCCGCTGCGTTCTCCAGCATGCGATGCTGGACATAAACCTTATGGGCTTGATCGCGCGACCACGCACAATCAAGCCGCGTGAGAATGCCTTCGCGCTTGAATTGATCGAAGTCTTCCTCGTAGGCATAATCGCATTTCTCCCGTTGCGACCCGAAGAAGAGCCAGTTTCTTCCTTTTGCACCGAGAGCCATTCGTTCCTGCAAATAGGCGCGAAACGGGGCGATGCCGGTGCCTGGTCCGATCATGATGATCGGCGTGTCGGGATCTTCCGGCAGATGAAAATGTTTTGCAGAGCTGGGATAAACCGGCACGGGAACCTTGTCCGCGCGTTCAGCCAGAAATGACGAAGCCACGCCTTTGCGCAGACGGCCGTGACTTTCATAGCGGATCACGTCGACGATGAAGTGCACTTGCTCGGGATGGACGCGCAAGCTTGACGCAACGGAGTAGAGCCGCGGCTGCAATTTCGTGAGCAGTCCAACGAATTCTTCCGGGCTAAACTTTGCGGAGGGATGCTCATTCAAAAAATCAATCACCTCCATGCCCCAAAGATATCGATCCAAATCTTCCTTGCGTTCCAGCTCGAGCAGGTCTTTCAACAGCAGCGCAGAGTTCGCGCGTTTAGTGATCGCTTTCAAGAATTTCGGCGTCGTTTGGGTGATGCGACAATCGCGCAGCAACGCTTCGCCCAAAGTGGTGTCGCCTTTTGGTCCTTTCACCGGCTCATCGCCTTTCGCACCGAGTGCGCGAATGATTTCCTCAACCAGATCGGGATCGTTGGTCGGATAAACCGCCATCGAATCGCCCACTTCGAAGCTCAATCCCCAGCCGGTGAGATCGATTTCGAAATGACGCGTGTCCTTTGCCGATTCCGGCCCGCTCAAACGGCGATTAACGACAAGTTTGCCTGGAAACGGATTGCTCCGCGTGTAAGGCGAAGTGGACGTGGCTGGTTTGAGTGGAGTGGTAACTTCCGGCATGTCAGTTTTGTAGCGGCGATTTCTGGTCGTCGCAAATGTTCATCGAGTCTTTTCTTTGGTAATCGACGGTCACAGGCCGCCGCTACAGTGCTCTCTGGCCTTCGGTGCCGATTGTCCTTCTCGCGAGTCGGTCGCCCTTATAGCGAGAAGAGATTCGTCGACCCGCAGTTGCGGTAGCGTTTGCGGAATTTAGAATCTGGTGCGCGTGTTCGTGCGAACGCGCTCGAACATGCCGCAAGAAAACGACCTGCCACCGAACCGATATGATTCGCCTCGTGGCCAACGCGCCGCGATCGCGCCGCCGCCGCGCCGGCCGGAGGCGCGATCGCATGATCCCTATGCTGCGTTTCGATCCCGTGGGTTCAGCTTGTTCACGCTTGGCAATTTATTGTCGATCATGGGCCGTCAGATGCTCGCGGTCGCGGTCGAATGGGAAATTTACGCACGCACGCATTCGGCGACCGCGCTTGGTCTCGTCGGACTCGTGATCGCCGTGCCGGTGGTAGCGCTCTCACTGCCGGCCGGTCATCTGGCCGACCGATTCAGCCGCAAACGAATCATTCTGGTGTCGCAGATTTTCAGCGCACTGGCTTCAGTAGCGCTGGCATTGGTTTCCTGGAAACATCTTGCCATTCCGAACATGTCGATCTTGCGACAGGGAAACGGGATATTGCGAGCCATTGCCGCCGTCTTCGAGCGCCACCATCCGGCGTTCCATTTCGATGATGCTTCCATTCCCGTGATTTACCTTTTGCTTCTCATCTATGGAACGGCCCGCACTTTTGGATGGGCCGCGCGCAGCTCGTTTTTTCCAACATTGGTGTCTCGCGATGCTTTCGCCAACGCTGTGACCTGGAACAACAGCGTCTTCCAAATCGGATCGGTCGTCGGCCCGGGCATCAGCGGTCTCCTCGTCGCCCACGCCGGTTTTCCATTCGTTTACGCGCTCGACGCTCTCTGCGCGTTTTCGTTTTTTCTCCTCGTGCTGCCGATTCGCCGCGGCACGCGGACCGCAAATCAAGTCGAGAAAAATCCGTGGCGCAGTTTGATTGCAGGCATGCGATTCGTCTTCAGCAAGAAAGTGATTCTTGCCACGATCACACTCGATCTATTTGCGGTCTTGCTCGGCGGAGCGACCGCGTTGCTTCCGATTTATGCCGATCAAATCTTACATTGCGGACCGGTCGGTCTTGGTTGGATGCGCGCCGCGCCGGCGGTGGGCGCGTTTGTGACGGCGCTCGCTGTTGCCTACCTCCCGCCGATGAAACATGCCGGTAAAGCCTTGCTTTGGTGCGTGACCTGTTTCGGA
>CATPAW010000213.1 GCA_955652255.1 uncultured Chthoniobacterales bacterium
GATCTTTTCTTCGCGGCCGCCTTCGGCGACGTCTCTGCCGGCGCTTGCTTTGCCGTTAGATTGACATCTTCATGCCGGGCCGTTTCCTTTTTCACCGACACATCCCGGAGCGTGATGGTCCCGCCGGCCTTCTCAATTTTCTCGCGAGCTGCCGCACTGACCCTATCCGCTTCAACATTCAGCCCGTGCTTCAACTCGCCGTCACCCAGAATTTTGATTCCCACGAAATGACCGCGCACCAGCTTCGATTCGCGCAGCAATTGCTCATTTACATTTGTCCCGGCCTTGAAATCATTGAGGTCGCCGAGATTCACAATCGCGTAATGTTTGTGGAAGGCCGCGTTGTTAAATCCACGCTTTGGCAATCGCCGAATGAGCGGCATTTGCCCGCCTTCAAATCCGAGCCGAATGCTCCCGCCAGAGCGGGCTTTTTGTCCTTTATGACCCTTGCCGCTGGTTTTCCCGTGCCCGGAACTTTCCCCACAACCGAGGCGTTTTACGCGATGCCGCGAACCCGGGCGCGGCCGCAAATTATGAAGACGCATCATGATTGCTCCGTCTTTCCGTCGCCCGGCCGAATACCACGCACTTTGAGAATTTCGTCGCGACGGCGCAGAGCGCGCAGTGCTTCAATCGTGGCCTTCACCACATTCGCATGATTGCTCGAGCCAAGCGATTTTGCGAGCACATCGCGGATGCCCGCCGCTTCCACGACCGCGCGCACTCCACCGCCGGCAATCACGCCGGTGCCCGGAGAGGCGGGCCGTAACAAAACGCGCCCGCCGCCGTACTCGCCGATGGTCTCGTGCGGAATCGTGTTTTCGTGCAGCGAAACTTTCTTCATCGACTTGCGCGCCGCCTCGGACGCTTTCCGAATCGCTTCCGAGACTTCGTTCGCCTTGCCAAAGCCGTAGCCGACCATGCCATCGTGATCTCCGGCCACGATCAATGCGCTGAAACTAAAACGCCTTCCGCCCTTCACCACCTTGGCGCAGCGGTTGATGAAAACCACTTTCTCGGTGGTATCGCCTTTGGCCGCGGGAGTTTTGTCCGGATTGCGCCAGTCGGGCCGCCTGCCTGAAGTTGTTTGTGCCATCGATTAGAATTTTAGGCCGGCTTCTCGCGCCGCGTCCGCGAGAACTTTGATTTTTCCGTGATAAAAAAATCCGCCGCGATCGAAAACAACATTGTCGATCTTTTTCGCAAGCGAACGTTCGGCAATCGCTTTGCCGATCTTTGCCGCTGTCACGCGATTGGCCGCGGCTTTATTTTGGCCAAGCAACGAACGTTCCGTTGTTGATGCGGAGGCCAGCGTCCGCCCGGCGCTATCATCCACGACCTGCGCGTAAACGTGTTTACCGGAAAAGTAAACGGCTAGCCGGGGACGCTCCGTGGTGCCCACAACTTTTTTCCTGATCCGTTTATGAACGCGCTGACGCGCGACCGTACGAGTTGTGGTCGGCATACTTACTGGACGGTCTTACCTTCTTTGCGACGAATTTGTTCGCCAGCGTAACGCACGCCCTTGCCCTTGTACGGTTCCGGTGGATAAAAACGGCGGATGTCCGCGGCCACCTGGCCGACTAATTTTTTGTCAGTCCCCTGGATGGTGAGCTTCGTGCCTTCGGCCACCGTGATTTTGATTTCCTTGGGAATGGGAAACAAAATCGGGTGAGAGAATCCCAAACTTAAATTGAGGGTCGACCCTTGTACGGCAGCCTTAAAACCAACTCCTTCGATCTCGAGCTCTTTGCTGAAACCTTCGCTCACGCCCTGCACCATGTTGTGAACGAGGCTGCGCGAAAGCCCGTGTAATGCTTTCACGCTGCGTGTCTCCGCTTCGCGCATCAGCGAAACGCGATTGTCCTTCACGCTTCCTTTGATGTCGCGGGGCAGCCTCCAGCTCAGCTTTCCCTTCGGCCCTTCCACGGAAACGGCGCCCTCATTGTCGATGTTGACTTTCACCTTGTCGGGAATCTCAACCGCTTTGTTTCCGATTCGTGACATAAAAAATTACCAAACGTAGGCGAGGAGCTCGCCGCCCACTTTTTGTTTCTTGGCTTCGCGTCCCGACAGCACACCGCGCGGCGTGGAAAGAATCGCCACGCCCATCCCGCCGAGCACGCGCGGGATTTCGTCTGCACCGACGTAACGGCGCAAACCCGGGCGGCTCACGCGCCGCAAGCCGGTGATCGCGCTCGAGCGGTTCACGATTTTGTTTGTCACCTTGATGCGCGGATGCGCCGCGGCCGTGTCGATCGAGTATTCCGAGATGTAACCTTCGTCCTTCAAAATGCGGACAATCTCGGCCTTGATCTTCGAGTACGGAATGAACATGTCTATCTTTTGCGCGTGCGCCGCGTTGCGGATGCGCGCGAGAAGGTCGGCAATGGGATCAGTGACAGTGCTCATGAAAATCAGGCGGTTAGCGCGGCGGGTTTCCTGGCCGGGTCGCTGAACGGCATTCCCATTTCGCTCAGGAGCGATTTGGCTTCCTCGTCCGTCCGCGCGGTTGTGACGATAGTAACATCAAATCCGATGTTGCGCTTGATTTTATCGAGCTCGACCTCGGGAAAAATCGACTGATCGGAAACCCCGAGCGTGTAGTTGCCATGTTTGTCAAAACAGCGCGGCGACACTCCCCGAAAATCGCGGATGCGCGGCAGGGCCGCTTTAATAAAGCGTTCGAGAAATTCATACATTCGCTCGCCACGCAGCGTCACCTTCGCACCAATCGCTTGGTCTTTGCGCAATTTGAAATTCGAAATGCTTTTCTTGGCACGCGTTTCGACCGCGCGCTGGCCGGTGATCAAAGCGAGTTCCGCCTTCGCCTCCTCCAGCGCCTGCTTCACGTCCGACTGCGAGCCGACCGACGTGTTGATCACCACCTTCTCCACCTTCGGAACCTGGTGAACGTTTTTGTAGCCGTGCTGTTTTTGCAGCGCCGGCATGACGCGGTCTTTGTAATCGCGGTAAAATTCGTTGTCCATTTACGCCGCTTTCTTCTCCGCCTTTTTCGCGGGTTGTTTCTTTTCCTTTTTCTCAGTCTTGGTCTCGCGTTCAACCAGTTTCACATTCGAAATATGGATCGGCCCTTCCCGTTCCGCGATCTTGCCGCTCGGATTGTCCTGCGATTTGCGCAGGTGCTTCTTAATAATGCGCACACCTTCGATCAAGACCCGCTGCTTTTTCGGCAGCACTTCCAGCACTTTGCCGGATGAACCGCGAAAGTTTCCGGAGATGACCTCGACCTGGTCCCCTTTTTTAACGTGAAACTTGATCCGGTTCATAAAACTTCCGGGGCGAGCGAGACAATTTTCATAAAATTTCTCTCGCGCAACTCGCGCGCGACCGGTCCAAAAATGCGCGTGCCGCACGGGTTCAGATCTTTGTCGATGATTACGATCGCGTTATTGTCGAAGCGCAGGAGCGAACCGTCGTCACGCTTAATTGGTTGTTTCGTGCGAACCAAGACCGCGCGCACGACTTCGCCTTTCTTCACCGTGCCGGTCGCACTCGCTTCTTTCACGTTGGCCGTGATCACGTCGCCGATCCCGGCGTAAAGGGTCGACTTCCCGATCACGCCGATCATCGTCGCCATGCGCGCGCCTGTGTTGTCGGCCACATCCAATCTGGAACGAAGTTGCACCATAAGATCGACAATTTACCCCCGAATCATTTCGGAGTTACTTCTGGATGACCTCCACCAAACGCCAGCGCTTCAGTTTGCTCAGCGGCCGTGTTTCCATGATGCGCACCGTGTCGCCGGTTTTGGCCTTGTTCTCCTCATCGTGCGCGTAAAACTTTTTCATCTGCTTGACGATTTTCCCAAACCGCGGATGCGGCACGCGCGTGACGGTACGCACCACAATCGTCTTGCTCATGCTGCTCGAAATGACCTGGCCGGTGCGCGTCTTGCGGGGAGCGCGCGTAAATCGCGCCGGAAAGGGCGGCGGCTGTACCGCCGATTGTGGATCTTGCTCGGCCATAAATTACTTTTTATTCGCCTCTTTGGCGCGCTTTGAAAGCACGGTCTCGATGCGCGCGACGTCGCGCCGCACCAAACGCAATCGGCTTGGCTGTTCGAGCTGGCCGCTCTGCTGCTGCAAACGCAGATGCAGGCTCTCCTGACGCAAATCGCGTTTCTTGGTCAGCAACTCGTCCGTGCTCATCTCAATAATTTCTTTGATCTTCATGTTCGTTAGGCCGCAGCCACGTGGTGCCTGCTCAAAAATTTCGTTCGCACCGGCAACTTATCCGCCGCCAGCCGGAGAGATTCGCGCGCGACCGACTCGGTCACACCGTCGAGCTCAAACAAAATATTACCGGGTCGCACCGTCGCCACCCAATACTCGGGTTGGCCTTTGCCTTTGCCCATTCGCGTTTCCGGCGGGCGCGCGGTCACTGATTTATCGGGAAAAATCCGGATCCATAATTTGCCTTTGCGCTTCATGTTGCGAGTAAGCGCCACTCGCGCGGCTTCAAGCTGCGTGTTCGTGATCCACGCGCGCTCGAGTGTTTGCAATCCGAATTCGCCGAAATCGATCCTAAGATTGCGCGACGCTGTCCCCTTGCGGCTTCCCCGCTGGGACTTGCGATACTTCACGCGCTTGGGCATCAACGGCATAAATTTTCTCCTTAAACCTCAGATGGTTTCGGCGGAGGCGGTGGTGGAGGTGGCGCAGCTGTTTCTGTTGGAGCTTCCTCCTTCTTACAGATCCAGCACTTTACTCCGATTTTTCCATAAACGGTGTTGGCTTCGGCAAATCCGTAGTCGATTCCCGTCCGCAAAGTGTGCAGCGGGACCTTGCCTTCGCGATACCATTCCGAGCGCGAAATCTCCGCGCCGTTCAACCGACCTGAGCTGCGCAAACGAATTCCCTGCGCGCCAAAATCCATCGCCGTCTGCACGGCTTTCTTCATCGCCCGGCGATACGCGATGCGCCGCTCAATTTGCAGGGCAACGTTTTCCGCGACCAGTTGGGCGTCCAGTTCCGGCGTTTTGATTTCCTGGATGTCGATTTTGATCTGCTTGCCCTGCGCCATTTTGGAAATTTCTTCGGTCATCTTCTCGATCTCGGCACCTTTGCGACCAATCACGATGCCGGGGCGCGCGGTGTGAATGGTGACGCGAATGGAGTTCCACGCGCGCTCGATCACAATTTTCGCGACCGCGGCGAACTGCAGTTTCTTCTTCACATAATTGCGGATCTCGAGATCGCTGTGCAAAAACGCCGGTAACTCCTGCGGCGATGCGTACCAGCGCGAGCGCCAGTCGCGGTTCACACTGAGCCGAAAACCGATCGGATTAACTTTTTGTCCCATAAAAGTTATTTCTTTGCCTTTCCTTTGCCGCTCTTCTTCGGCTTCGTCGCTTTCTTCCCGGCGCTACTTGTCGATCTTTCCGCCGTTTCGCCGGCTTTCGTTTCCTTCTTCGCTTCTTTCTTTTCCTGTTCGCGTTTCGCCTTCCGTGTCTTGCGTGTTTCAATTTCAATCTCGTCGCTCAACACGATGCGGATGTGACTGGTGCGCTTCAAAATGCGGCTGCCGCTTCCCCGCGCCCGCGCCATCATCCGCTTCATCGTGGGCCCCTCGCCCACAACCGCCTCCTTCACAACAAGACCGTCGGCTTTCAGGTTCGCGTTGTTCTCCGCGTTCGCAACCGCACTCTTCAGCGTTTTGCCAATGAGAAACGCGGCTTTCTTCGGCGTAAACGCGAGCAGGTCCAGCGCGGCCGAGACCGGCAGTCCCTGAATCTCGCGCGTGACTTCGCGCACCTTGAACGGCGAAATCCGCGCATACCTGTATATCGATCTAACTTCCATTTATTTTAAACTCACACTCGAGCGGGCATCCACCTCGAGGCGGTCGCCCACTTTTATTTTCTCTTTTTCAGAATCCATTTCTTGAATCACCGCGCCGCAAATTTTCTGCCGCACATCGACCACCCGCAACGTCGCGATCTTTCGCTCCCCCGCATCACCCGCAGCGGCATTCCAATTTTCACGCCTTGCTTTTCGCCGAGGTTGCCGACCACGAACGACCATTCGTCCTTCACGCTGATCACACTGCCATCCATCAAATTCGGCTGTGCCGATTGCGGAGGCGCCCTGGTCGATCTTGCCACAAGCGTGTTCGTGCCGCGCAATTGCGCTTCCAAATCCAGGCGCGCCTGCGCATCGCCGCCCTGCGAAGTTTTCAAATATCGCAGCATCGCTTCGTTCAGCCGCAGCATCTGATCGCGATACTCGTCGCGCTCTTTTTGGGCCAACTGCAAATCGCTCACCGCGGTCAGGAGACGCTGTTCGATTTTTGCTCGATCTTTGTTCGCTGAAGCCAGACCGAGCGCTTCCATGCGCAACTGCAAATCGGAAAACTTGCGCCGAAACAATTCCGCCTCGGCATTCGATTCCGCCAGGCTGCTCGTCAACGTCCTGACCGATTCCTGCTGGATCGACAATTGCTTGCGCAATTCTTCGTTATGTGCGAGCAACGCCGCCGCGGTCACGCCTTGTTCCACGTTTTCAACTTTTTTGGATTCTGACAAAGAACTATTCCCCTCTGCCGCCAGCCCTCGAGCCAGCGTTACGCAGCCCACTAAAATCATTGCCGACCGCCGACTGCCGATTGCCGATCTCAAAAATCGAAAATCGAAAATCGAAAATCGAAAATTCATCACTTCGCGACCTTCGCCGTGTGCGAACCGTGCTTCTTAAACAGCCGCGTCGGTGAAAATTCGCCGAGCTTATGACCGACCATGTTCTCGGTCACAAAAACGGATTGGAAAATCTTTCCGTTATGAACCAAAAACGTATGGCCGACAAAATCCGGCGTCACCATCGAGCGTCGCGACCAGGTCTTGATCGGTTTTTTCGCGCTCGCGTTGTTCATCTTGTCGATCTTCTCCAGAAGATGCGACTCGACGAAGGGTCCTTTTTTCAACGATCTTGCCATAAAAATCAACGGCTAACTTTTCTTTTTCGAACGGCGACGCTCGAGAATGAAACGATCGCTCGGCTTGTGTTTGCTGCGTGTTTTAAATCCTTTCGCAAGTTGTCCCCACGGACTGACCGGATGATGACGCCCGCCGCCACCCTTTGATTTGCCCTGGCCGCCGCCCATTGGGTGATCGATCGGGTTCATCGCCATACCGCGGACATGCGATCGTCGACCTTTCCAGCGCGTGCGTCCGGCCTTGCCGCTCGCAACGTTCATGTGATCAACATTGCCAACCTGCCCGATTGTCGCATAGGCGTTCTCGTGAATGCGGCGGATTTCGCCGGAAGGCATTTTCACCAGCGCGTAACCGCCCTCGAGATTGTTCAGCGTCGCTTGCTGGCCGGCACTGCGTGCAATCTGCCCGCCGCGACCCGGCGCCAGTTCGATGTTGTGAATGTTTGCGCCGAGCGGAATTGAACGAAGCGGCAAAGCATTTCCCACATCCGGCGCGACGTCGTCGCCAGCGGCGACTGTCGATCCAACGTGCAATCCGTCGGGCGCGAGAATGTAACTCAGCTCACCGTCCGTATATTTAATAAGAGCGATCCGGGCGGAGCGGTTCGGATCGTACTCAATGCCGAGCACTTCCGCAGTCACACCGCGCTTTCGCCGTTTGAAATCGACCTTGCGATAATTCTGTTTGTGTCCGCCGCCGATGTGACGCGACGTAAGCCGTCCATTATTATTGCGGCCGCCGGTCTTTTTCTTTGGCTCAACAAGACTTTTGGCCGGCTTCCACTTCGTGATCTCCTCGAAAGTGGGGAGCGACTTAAAGCGAAGCGTCGGTGTGAGTGGGCGATAATTCTTTAGAGCCATAAACTAAACGAGATCTATCTTCTCGCCTTCCTTCAGCGTGACGATCGCCTTTTTCCAGTGTGCCTTGCGCCCGTAATCGGCTCGGCGTTCGCGCTTTTTTTTTCCGGCATAATTGCACGTGTTAACATCGACAACCTTCTTTTGGAACAAGCGCTCGATCGCGCTCTTGATCTGAATTTTGTTCGCGCGCGGACTGACGCGGAAGACGTACTTGTTCTGCTTCTCGCTTAGCAGCGTCGATTTCTCCGTCAACGATGCGGTTTCAATGATGTCGTATGGCTCGTTCATTTTCCGTTTGTCCTCTCCGCCAATTTTTCGAGCGCCTTTTGCGTGACCAGGATTTTGTGAAAGGCGAGCAACTGCTCTGTGTTCACATCCGAAGCCGTGGCAAGCCCGACCGACTTCACGTTGCGCGCAGACTTGGAAGTGTTCTCGTCAAATGAATCTGAAATGAGCAGGATCTTTTGCGCGTCCGTCGCTTTCTTTAAGATCGACATGAACGATTTGGTTTTGATTTCCGGAACGACGAACTTATCGATCATCAGAACGTCGCCGGCTTTGATCCGTTCGCTGAGCGCTTTTTGAAACGCGAGACGCCGCGTGGCTTTTGAAACTTTCTTGGAATAATCGCGCGGCTTGGGTCCGAACACGACGCCGCCGCCGCGCCAGATCGGAGACGATTTGTAGCCGGCACGCGCACGGCCGGTCCCTTTCTGCCGCCACGGTTTCGCGCCGGACAAATCGACTTCCGCTTTTGTTTTTGTATTCGCGGAACCGGACCGCCGTGCCGCGCGTATCGCCACAACTGCGTCGTGCATCGCTTGGGTACCGCGGCCGTCTTCGATCATGTCGATCTTAGCTTCCTTGGCAGCGGCTTTGGTTAGAACTTTCGCGCTCATTTCTTCGCTTCGGCTGGCTTCTTGAGCGCGGGACACACAACGACGTAGCTCCCCTTTGATCTCGGGATCGCGCCGCTAATTAAAATCACTTTCTCGGCTTCGCGCACTTGCATGACCTTCAGGTTTTGCACAGTCACGCGCTCATGGCCGAGATGACCCGGCATGCCCTGGTTCTTCCAAATCCGCCCTGGCGTGGAACGATTGCCGACTGCCCCGATGCGCCGGTGCGTTTTCGATCCGTGGGCCGCGCCTTGCCCGTGAAAGTTGTGCTTCTTCATCACGCCTTGAAAGCCTTTTCCCTTCGATCGACCCGTCACATCGACATAATCGCCGGGCTGAAATTGCGTGACGCTCAAATTGATTTCGCCTTCCGGTAGATCGACATCGAGCCGGAACTCACGCACGAATTTCTTCGGCTCCGAATTCGCCTTCTTGAATTCACCGAGCAATTGTTTCGTGACGCGCGATTCCTTTTGCGTGTCGAAGCCGACTTGCACGGCCGAGTAGCCATCGTTCTCCCCCGTCAAGCGGCGCAGTAAAACGTTATCGCCCGCTGCGATCACGGTCACCGGATGCAGCCGGCCATTGGCGTCGTAGACGCTGGTCATGCCGATTTTCTGTCCAAGTAACCCGATGCTCATGATCTCTCCAAATCGTCACAGTTGGTTCTAAATCTTAATCGTAATATCGACGCCCGCAGGCAAATTTAACTTCTTCAGCTCGTCCACTGTCTTCGCCGTCGGGTCGATGATGTCGAGCAGCCGCTTGTGCGTGCGAATTTCAAATTGGTCCATCGATTTCTTGTCCACGTGCGGCGAGCGATTCACGGTAAACTTCTCGATCAATGTCGGCAGCGGGATCGGCCCGGCCACCCGTGCACCGGTGCGCTTGGCTGTCTCGACGATGTCGATCGCGGATTGGTCGAGCATTCGATGATCGAAAGCCTTCAAACGAATACGAATGCGCTGGCCGTTGCTCATTTGCTCTCCTTTTGGTCGAGAATGGCCGCGACCAGGTTCTGCGGCACGGGCTGAAAATGCGACGGCTCCATTGAGTAACTGGAGCGGCCCTTGGAGAGCGAACGGATCGCGGTCGCGTAACCGAAAAGTTCGGCGAGCGGCACTTCCGCGTGGATGATGGCGAGATGTCCGCGCGTCTCTATGCTGTTAATGCTGCCGCGCCGACGGCTTAAGTCGCCGCAGATATCGCCCTGAGATTCTTCCGGCGTGATGTTTTCGACCTTCATGATCGGTTCGAGCAGAATCGGTTTGCCCTGTTTGAAACCGTCTTTCATCGCAAAAATCGCCGCCAACTTGAACGCGAGCTCGTTCGAATCAACTTCGTGGAAGCTTCCGTAAACGATGTCCACTTCAACATCGACAACCGGATAACCGCCGAGCACGCCGTTGAGAATCGCTTCGTCGATCCCCTTCTTGACCGCCGGGATATATTCGCGCGGAATAACGCCGCCGACGATTTTGTTTTCGACCACCAGTCCTGTGCTGCGACTGCCCGGACGCATGTCGACTTCAACGTGGCCATACTGACCGCGACCGCCCGATTGCTTGATCAGTTTCCCCACGCCGTGCGCGTTCGTCGTGATCGTTTCACGATACGCGATCTGCGGTTTTCCCGCATTTGCGTCCACTTTGAACTCGCGGAACATGCGGTCACGAATGATTTCGAGATGCAGCTCGCCCATGCCGGCGATGATCGTCTGGCCGGTATCTTCATGCGTATAAACGCGAAAGGTCGGATCTTCTTCCGCGAGTCGTTGCAACGCGATTGCCATTTTTTCCTGGTCCAATTTTGTTTTTGGCTCAATCGCCATTGAAATAACCGGATCAGGAAACGTTGGCGGTTCGAGCAGGATCGGATGATCCTCGTCACACAACGTGTCGCCCGTAGTGATGTTTTTGATTCCGACGATGGCGGCGATGTCGCCTGAGTAGCACGTCTCGATGTCCTCGCGCTTGTCCGCTTGAATTTGAATCAAACGCGAGATGCGTTCGCGTTTGTTCGTGCGCGGATTATAAACCGTGTCGCCCTTGCTCAGCGTGCCGGAGTACACGCGGAAGAAAACGAGTTTGCCGACAAACGGATCGCTCCATAATTTAAATGCGAGAGAACAGAATGGCGCGTTGTCGTCCGTCGGCGCCTCCATCGGCTCGTGCGAGTCGGGCTCCATGCCCTTGGCCGGCGGAATGTCGAGCGGGCTGGGCAAATAATCGACCACGGCATCGATTAAGTACTGGATGCCTTTGTTCTTCAACGCAGAGCCACCGACGACTGGAACGAATTTGTTTGCGATCGTTTGTCGGCGAATTCCCGCTTTCAAAAGCTCCGGCGTGACTGGTTTCTCTTCCAGCACAGTTTCCGCAACTTCGTCGTCGAGATTCGAAATTTGCTCAACCAGGTCGTGGTAAGCTTTATTGACAAGATCGACATATTCCTTCGGCACGTCCGCCAATTCATAGGTTGATCCAAGCTGGTCGCTGTCGGAATAAATGATCGCCTTCTTGTTAAGGACATCGAGCTGGCCCTTGAGCTGATCTTCCCTGCCCAGCGGAATCAAAACCGGCCACGCGTTCGCGCCGAGTTTCTTGTGCATGCTCTCGATCGACATCTTAAAATCGGCGCCGACGCGGTCCATTTTGTTGATGAACGCAATGCACGGCACGTTGTATTTCGTCGCCTGCCGCCAGACCGTTTCCGATTGCGGTTGCACGCCGGCCACGCCGTCGAACACCGCGATCGCACCGTCGAGCACGCGCAGCGAGCGTTCCACTTCCGCTGTAAAATCGACATGTCCCGGCGTGTCGATGATGTTGATGCGTTGTTTAACCCCTTCGAAAATTTTGTAAACGCCTTCTTCCTTTGGTTGTGCCCATGCGCATGTGGTCGCGGCTGAAGTAATCGTGATGCCGCGCTCACGTTCCTGGTCCATCCAGTCGGTCACGGTCGTGCCCTCGTGCACCTCACCCATCTTGTGAATCATTCCCGTGTAAAACAAAACGCGCTCGGTCAGTGTCGTCTTGCCGGCGTCGATGTGCGCGGCAATAC
>CATPAW010000214.1 GCA_955652255.1 uncultured Chthoniobacterales bacterium
ATGCAAGTCCGCGGCGGTCGCGGTTACGAAACTGCGCATTCATTGGCCGGCCGCGGCGAGCCGCCAATTTCGGTCGAGCGCTTTCTGCGGGACTGTCGCGTAAACACGATCTTTGAAGGTTCGAGCGAAATCATGCGGCTCTTCATCGCGCGCGAGGCGCTCGACCCGCATTTGAAAGTTGGCGGCGCAATTTTTAACACGCAGTTGCCGATGTCGAAGCGCGCCAAAGCGGTTATCACGTCCGGGAGATTTTACGCCGGATGGTACCCCCGCCAGTGGCTACCCGGTGGCTCGGGCAAGATCGACAATCTCCACCGCGATCTTCAAGCGCATGTTAATTATGCCGCGCGCACGAGCAAGCGGCTGGCGCGCGGATTATTTCACGCCATGGCGCGCTTTGGTCCGAAACTCGATCGCGAGCAATTGCTCCTCTCCCGTTTCGACGGCATCGCCACCGAGCTTTTCGCGATCAGCGCAACCTGTTCGTTTGCGCAATCAAAGATCGACCACGGCGCGTCGCGCGAAGAAATTCTCTCGCTCGCCAATTATTTTTGCTGCGCCGCGCGTTTGCGCATTGATCATCATTTCGCCGGCACGAGCGACAACGTCGATCGTCGTGGTTACGAGCTAACGCAGGATTTGCTCGCCGGAAAACACGAAATGCTGCGGCGTGGAATGGTTTGAACTGTAGCGGCGGCGCTCTATGAGCGCCGATCGGCGGTCATGGACCGCCGCTACAGAAAACGCCGTCGGTTGACCAACTCTCCCGCGAAAGCTAATCTCAACGGATGAGTATACCGCCCGTGCTCGCCGAAGCGGTTTCTTCTCGAAGCCGCAGTTCAAAGAGCGAAAAACAAAAAGGTATAAAACCGTCGAACGTTCTGGAAAAGATCGAGAAGCATGTCTTGCTCGATGGTTTCAAGGTCGTCATCGACCCCGAGAAGAGCCGGGGCTCTTATCTATATGACAAGGCGAGCGATCGCCGGTTAATCGATCTCTACGGTTTTTTCGGTTCAATGCCAGTCAGGTTCAATCATCCTTATTTCGACCGGGAGGATGTGAAGCGCGATTTGCTGTGCGCGGCCAAAGTAAAAATCGCGAACTCGGACGTTTATTCGGAAGGCTACGCCGAATTTGTCGAAACGTTTTCGCGCATCGTCGGGTTGCCGCCGCTGGAGCGCTACCTTTTCATCGAAGGCGGCGCGCTCGCGGTCGAAAATTGTCTGAAGGCGGCGATGGATTGGAAGGTGCGCAAGAACATGGCCGCCGGTCATGGCGAGCGCGGCACGCAGATTCTGCATTTCCGTCACGCCTTTCACGGTCGCACGGGTTACACTATGAGTCTGACCAACACTGATCCGCGCAAAACTGATTTGTTCGCCAAGTTCGATTGGCCGCGCGTTTCCTGTCCGCACATCGATTATTCGTTGCCTGAATCGGAACGCCACGCCGACGTGATCGCGCGCGAGAAAAAATGCGAAGAGGAAATCCGGGACAAGATCGACAAGAACAAGATCGACATCTGCGCCATCATCATCGAGCCGATCCAAGGCGAAGGCGGTGACAATCATTTCCGCGGCGAATGGTTGAAGAAGCTGCGTGAAATTTGTAATGAGAACGACGTCCTGCTCATTTTCGACGAAGTGCAGTGCGGCATGGGTGTCACGGGCCGCACGTGGTGCTGCCAGCATTTCGATGTTGTTCCCGATCTGCTCGCGTTTGGAAAAAAGGCGCAGGTTTGCGGAGTGATGGCCGGTCCGCGTCTCGATGAAGTCAAAGACAACGCGTTTCGATTGCCGAGCCGATTGAATTCGACTTGGGGCGGCAATTTCACCGACATGGTGCGCTCGACGCATTTCATGCGCATCGTCGATGAGGAACATCTGATCGAGAACGCCGGCAAAGTCGGCGCGTATTTTCTCGATCAACTGCGCCAATTGCAAAACGAGTTCGATTTTGTCCAAGCCGCGCGCGGTCGCGGAATGTTTCTGGCCTTCGATCTGCCCGATGCGAAAACGCGCGAAGAAATGTGGAAGGGCCTCTTCGATCTCGGCGTGCTAACCCTTCGTTCTGGCGAGCAATCGATTCGTTTCCGTCCGGCGCTCGACATGACCGCTGAAGTTGTCGATGAGGCCATGGATTTGATGCGGAAGCAATGCCAGCGGATGCGAAAATGAAGCGGTGTTGTAGAGGCCGCTGTCCTCAGCGGCAATCTTTGGTAGGGCGCGATCTCCGAGCACGCCAACTAATTTCGAAGGACGGCTCGGAGAGCCGTCCCTACCAGTTCAAATCATGCAATCTGTTCTAGAGAAGCTCGGTATCGCCGACGAAAATCCGGGCGTCTTCTGCGGCGAATGGCGCGGCGGCGGCGCCAAGATCGATAAGATTTCGCCGATCGATGGTCGGCGCCTCGCAAATATTCACACCGCTTCGGACGAAGATTTCAAAACGGCGATCACGCGTGCGCAGGAAGCATTCTTAAAATGGCGAATAGTGCCCGGTCCGGTCCGGGGCGAGACCGTTCGGCGTCTCGGCAATGCGCTGAGAGACGCAAAACACGAGCTCGGCCAGCTTGTTACCCTCGAAACAGGGAAGATCATCGCCGAAGGCGAAGGCGAAGTGCAGGAGATGATCGACATTTGCGATTTGGCGGTCGGCCAATCGCGCATGTTGTATGGCCTGACGATTCAGTCGGAACGGCCGAACCATCGTCTGATGGAACAATGGCATCCGCTCGGCGTGGTCGCGGTCATCACTGCGTTCAATTTTCCGGTCGCGGTCTGGTCGTGGAACGCCGCGCTTGCCGCGGTTTGCGGTGACGCAACCGTTTGGAAGCCGTCGGAAAAAACCCCACTGACCGCGATCGCTGTGACAAAGATTGCGGAACGCGTTTGTCGCGAGACCGGCGCCGATCCGGCCATTTTTACGCTGCTCATTGGGGATCGTAAGTCAGTCGGTCAAAAACTGGCCGACGATCGCCGGATTCCGTTGGTTTCTGCGACAGGATCCGTCCGCATGGGTCATGAAGTGGCGAAAGCAGTTCACGGCCGCCTTGGCAGAACGATTATGGAACTTGGCGGCAATAACGCGCTCATCGTTGCTCCGAGCGCCGACCTCAACATGGCGACGCAATCGATTTTCTTCGGCGCAGTCGGAACGGCCGGACAACGCTGCACGTCCACGCGTCGCGTCATCATGCACGAATCGATCGCGGACAAAGTGCGCAAGAAACTGCTGGCCGCATACAAGACGTTGCCGATTGGGAATCCGCTCGAGAAGAAAACATTGATGGGCCCGTTGATCGACAAGAACGCGGTTGACATGGTGCAGCATTCCATTCAGCGATTGAAAGACGAAGGCGGCGAAGTTCTTTGCGGCGGCGAACGACTGGAAGGCGCGCAGTACCCAGGCGGTTGCTACATGACGCCGTGCCTCGCGAATGCGAAGCCCGATTTTGAGATTGTGTGTCATGAAACCTTTGGGCCGCTGCTCTATTTGATGACCTACCGTGATTTCGACGAAGCGATCGCGATTAACAACGGCGTGCCGCAAGGTTTGACCTCCGCGGTTTTCACGAACGATGTGCGCGAGGCGGAGAGGTTTGTTAGCGCGATCGGCAGCGATTGCGGAATTGCTAATGTGAATACCGGAACGAGTGGCGCGGAGATTGGCGGCGCCTTCGGCGGCGAGAAAGACACCGGCGGCGGGCGCGAGAGCGGAAGCGATTCGTGGAAGAGCTACATGCGCCGGCAGACCAACACGATCAATTTTTCGACTGAGCTGCCGCTGGCGCAGGGAATTCAGTTCGGTACTGACGACGCCGGCAGCGCGAACGCATAACGCGTTCTTAGGAGCGAGCCGTGGTCAGCTCGAAAAGTCCATCGAGCTTTTCTGCGCGATCAATATTCATGATGAAGCTTTGCAGCTTCTTGCATTGATCCTTGCCGATGACGTCGCCGCCAAGCGCGGTGAATTTCACCGCGATTTCTTCCTCGGTCATTGGATCGCGCGGATCACCCTTGGGAACATCGACGCGCGTAGAGTGTGACTCGCCGCTGTTGGTGGTGATAGTCACGCGGCTCGGCTGGAATTTTGGAAAGAGCGCTTCGAATTCTTCGTTAGGCACAACTTTCACTTTGTCCATGATTGGAATGAGCGCTTTATCGAGCACGCGTTCCTCGCGGAATTGCAGCGGCGTCACCATGCCATCGACCAAACCGGCGGCCATGCAATAGGGCAGGGAATGATCGGCGGTTTCTTTGGAGTCCGGTCGATACTTATGCGGGTCGCCCAGGATGTCGGCGGCGCGCGCGATCACCTCGACTTTGATTTCCTTCACGTCGTCGGCCTTGATGGTGTGTTCCTTCACCGTCTTCATCATGGCGGTGAGCGGCGCGTGACTGAGCGCCTCGATCGGGAAACTTTTCATGCCGCAATCGAGGATGCGATAGTGAGAGTTGGTTGAGTTGGGAAGGTCCGCAACCAACGCCTCGCCGTCGAAAGTGGCCGGTTCTCCCTTGTACTGCACATGTTTGAACACGGCAAAGAGCCCTTCTTTGCCGTCGATGATGTGTTCGGGACCGGAAAATCCGCCGCGCGCAAGCAGAGCGCTCTCGGCGCCCATCCGCCCCGCCCACGGATCGACCGTGTTCTTCATGTTGGTCAACTTGCCCGCCGTTACCGCGCCCGGACAAAATGTTCGCGACGCGCTGATGCCGATTGCGGAGACCATTTGTTCCGGCGTGAGATTCAGCACGCGACCCGCCGCGACCGGCGCGGCGAACGCGCTCAATGTCGCGTGATGCCAACCATATTCGCGCACGCCCGGCCGGCCCACTTCGCACAGACGCATTTCAATTTCGTAGGCGATGATGGTGGCGAGAATCAAATCTTTGCCGCCCAGACCCTCGCTTTCGCACAACGCCAGCGGCGCGGCGATGAGATCGCTTGGATGGCATGGATCTGCTTTCCAATAAATGTCGTTGTAATCCATCGCGCGAATCATGTGGCCGTTCAAAAATGCCGCATCGACTGGATTGGTCTTGAAGCCTGAGACAAACGCGGTGGCTTTTCCGTTGCCGCCGCTCATCGCGCGGTAATGCTTGAGCAAAATCTTCGCGTCATCCTGCTGGCTCCCGCCGAGCGCGCAGCCGATCGAATCGAACCAAAATAATTTCGCCGCTTGAATCGCTGCGGGAGAAAGGTGTTCGTACTTCAGCGAGCAAGCCCATTCGGCGATGACGTACGAGAGAAGACGTTTTGAATCAGTTGGTTGGTGTGCCATGACGATGTCGATCTTTCCGGGTTTATGACTTTGATCGGGCGGCGCAGGTTTTCAAGCCGCTTCGCGTGCGATCGATCTCGACCCACTCTCGTTGATCATTAACACCGATTGCAGCTGGGTCTATTTCAATGCGCGCCGCTACGACGAGGCGGAGGCGCAGGCTCGCCGGACACTGGAAATGGACTCACGCTTTTTTCTCGCCCATTATATCTCGGCGGCGCACTGCAATTCAAAGGACACGTTGCTCAGGCCATTCCTGAATATCAAAAGGCATTCGATTTAAACAACGATCAATACTCGCTCGCCATGCTGGGTCAGGCCTACTCGCGCAATGGGCAAAAAGAGGAAGCCCGAAAGGTTCTCGCCCGGCTAAATGAGGAAGCGAAGTCGCGATACGTCGCGCCTTACGCTTTAGCGCTCGTTCAGATAGTTTTAGGTGACAAAGACCGTGCGATCGAGGAGCTGGAGCATGCCTACGAAGAAGGTGAGACCAACTACCTTTTTATCATCAAGGTAGATCCATTGCTCGACGAGCTGCGTGGTCAGCCGCGTTTCGATGCGCTGGTGCAAAAGATTACCCGCGGGAAATAGCGAAGATCGACAATCTCTGGGATTGTCTCCGATCACTGACCTTTGACTTCTGACCGCCGACTTCTGTTCTACGCCTTGTCGTAAACAGCTTTGCCTTTGAACTTTCCCCCTTTCTCGTCCGTGCCGTTAATGGTCACCGTGCGCGATTTGCCATCCGCCGAAACCGTGATCCGGCCATACCAGCTCATCTTGCCATCCTTCATCGCGGTGATGTCGTTGGTCCGTTCGTTTACCACTTTGTAGGCGACGGAGTTATAAGGCAGATTCCCTTTCACCGGGTAGGCTTTCCCATCGAACTTGGCGAGCCAAACGCTGTGCGTCGGTTTCCCATCCTTATCTACGCCGTCCACCGTCACCTTAATTTTGTCCTTCTGCTCCTCGTAAGTGACCGTCGTGTTCTTGCCCATCCCCGGCACGAGCTTCGACTTCGCCTCATTGAGCTTCCATGTGCCTATGTGAGGGTTGGCCGCAAAACAGGCTGCTGCCGCCGTAAACGACAGGGCCACAGCCACTATTCCAATTCGAATTTTCATCATGCGGTGATTCCGGCAAAAATCGCGTTAGCCGTCAATACGAATCGAGCGCAGCGCGGGCAGTGAAGATCGACAAGCCCTAGCTCGATGTGCCCCGGAAAGGTAAACTCCAGCGGCGGTCAGATTTGGAAAAACATTGACGCCACGTTCAATTGCGGGCTCGATGAAGCCATGAAAACAAAACCGTTAGTCCTGTTCGGTAGTTTCGCTTTGCTTTCATTCACGATCGTCTGTCCGGCCCCGGCGGCGGACACGAAGATCGAACAAGCTCTTCGCGACCTCGATGCCCAATGGTCAGCGGCGGCGGGAGCCAAGGATCTCGACAAGACGGTCTCGTACTACTCAACGGACGCCATCGTAATGCCGCCGAATGCTGCGAGCGCAACGACGAAGGAAGCGATTCGGAAGGTGTGGCAAGATTTGCTTGCGAGCCCCGGTCTCGTTGTGAGTTGGAAGGCGACGAAGGTCGAAGTGGCCAAGTCCGGCGACCTGGCCTGCTTGAGCGGCACGTATGAACTGACCATGAACGACGCCAGCGGCAAGCCGGTCAACGACCGCGGCAAATACGCCGAGGTTTGGGAAAAGCAGGCCGGCGGGAAGTGGAAGTGCGGGACCGATATCTGGAATTCCGATCTTTCGGTTGTGCCCGCCGAGAAAAAGTAGGAAACCGCTGGCGGCCGGAATCGTTTACTAAAATTCACGGCCGTTGTCGACAAATGCCAATCACCGCCTTCAACAGTTTCACCGACGGCCTCGATCCGAATCGAAGGAGTCGCGAACACTTCATTACTAACATCAACCTGGAAGATGACCGTCTCTGGGTGCCTTACGCGAATGGTGTCTGGTTCCAGCCCTGCTCCTTTAACGTCACATCTGGAGGATTCAGCGTCGTTCTGAAAGGTCTCCCCGGCGCTATGGTGGGAACTCACTACCATGTTGGCACCGTTCATGGCTATACGATGCGTGGTCACTGGCGATACCTGGAGCATGACTGGATTGCAAAACCCGGAACATACATTTATGAACCCGCCGGCGAGGCTCACACGCTGGTGATCACCGATGATTCACCAGAGCCGATGGTCACTCTGTTCGTGGTTGCAGGCGGGCTCATCTATCTGGACAAAGCGGTGAATGGTGGCTTTGCTGCCTATGAGGATGGATTCACTCTTCTCGAGCTGACGCGGAAGTACTATCGCGAAATCGGTCTGGATGTGCGCCAGCTGGACCTGCTCGTGCGCTGATTCAGCGATTAGGATGACGCTCACCGAGTTAAACAAGTTCGCGAACCGTTATGCGACGGCGTGGTGTAGCCAAAATCCTGAGAGTGTGGCGGCGTTCTTCGCCGAGAACGGTTCGCTCAGCGTCAACGACGGACCGCCTGCCGTCGGACGAGCCGCGATTGCTGAGGTGGCGCGAGGTTTCATGCGCGATTTTCCGGATTTGGTCGTGACCATGGATGATGTGGCGCATGATTCGGACGGAAGGAAGTTCCATTGGACATTAACCGGAACCAACACCGGACCGGGCGGCACAGGAAAGCGCGTTCGAATCAGCGGATACGAACTTTGGAAGATCGACAACGATGGACTCATCGCAGAATCAAAAGGCCACTTTGACGCCGCGGAGTACGAACGTGAGCTCAAGCACGGACTCGAGTAGAAAATCCGTGCGCCGTACTTCCAGTAATGTATCCGCGGTCCCGGCAGTCCAACCATCGCTTGTTTACAACCGTGGAATCCGGCCAATGAGGATATCCACGCAAATGAAACCGCGCTGGAAATAACAGAAAACATGCAGCCACAATTTCTTCCGTATTGATCTCATTCTTCATTTCGGCGAGTACGTATACGGCGTACATCACTAAATCGTTGAGCGAGACATCTCGATAACGCTCGGGCTCAAATGGCTGCAATTTCGTGTCCGCTAATTCCATAATGTTCAGTTGCTTATTTCAACCATCTGATCTTCTTCAATTCGGTCTCGACGACCTTGAACTCGGAATCCCCAGTGACGAGTTCAGCGTTTCTTGTCTTAGCTAAGGCAGCGGCAAAACAGTCTGCGTACGACATTTTCCTCGTTGCTTTGAAAACCGCAGCTTGACGCACAAGTTCCAAGTCACGCGTGTCTACCGGTACGAGCTCAATTTGCATCCCGGCGATTTCATGAGCTTTAGCCTCAGCCATTTCTTGCGATGCGCCGCGAAGGATCGAGTAGTAAATCTCTCCCCAATTCACGACGCTCATCAAGAGCTTCGGACTTCCGCTCTCGGCTTTGATAAGAATTTTTTCGACCTCTTCCGCACCCGGCTCATCGTTAAACAAGACCATCAGCGCGTGAGCATCCAAAACCATCGTCATATCAAAGTTCCCGTTCGCGCTTCCGTTCGGACATGAATACGTCCATTGCCTTTGTGCCTTTGAGGGATCCTCGCAGACGGCGATAATGCTGAGCCGTAAGCGGTTTTAGCACGATGTGGTCATTGTGTTTGTATACGACGGCACGCGTTCCCTCGTTGATTTCGAAATCTTTGCGAAGCCATCGGGGAATCACGACCTGCCCTTTCACAGTGAACATCACAGTGTCGATTTTCTGATCCATGAACTGGCGTACTCGGCAATGGCTTGGCCACGTCGAGCGTGGAATCGCTTCTCCCACTCGCTCCATTCAGTGTCCGGCGTTTAATGAATTCCCTCCAAAGAGGGACTCGCAATTCTTTCTTGCTGTCGTTAATCCTTAAGCAGGAACGAAAATTATGAAGACATATAACTACAGTAGCCGCAACGCCCTCATTCTGATGACCACGTGCCTTTTGTTTCTTATTACATATCCCGCTAGTCAGGCGATGAGCTCCGACGCTGCTCGTTTAATCGTACGGCAGCAACCTGATGAGGGTGCGGCTCGTTTAATCG
>CATPAW010000215.1 GCA_955652255.1 uncultured Chthoniobacterales bacterium
CTCCAAATATGCTGGCGATCGCCGCAGGCGATCTGTGCAGATAAATCCCTATGCGATCACCGGGAACGACCCCGGTTTCGATAAGCGCGTGTGCGAGTTGATTGCTGAGTTTTTCCAGTGCCCCATAAGTGAGAGTCTGATCGAGAAGCCGCACTGCTTCAGCAAAGGGGCGTCGCGCGGCACTCTCGGTCAGTAGTTGATGTAAGACGTAGGCCATTGGCGCTAAAGACCGAGGTAGGCGGCGAGGATCACTTGCTGGATTTCTGAAGTCCCGGAATAAATACGGCTTGCGAGAGCATCGCGAAGCTGTTTCTCCAGACCCGATTCAACCATGTAGCCGCGCGCTCCATGAAGTTGAATAGCGTCGAGGCAGTTCTGCACCCAGCTTTCACTTATGTGGAGCTTTGTTTCCGAGGGTTCGCTTGTCAGGCGTTTCCGCTGCGATTTCATCCAGGCGCCCCGATATAAGAGCAGCCGGGACGTTTCCAGACGCATGTGCATCTCGACAAGCTTGTTTGAAACGGATTGGTAGCTGCCAATCGGCTTCCCAAACTGTTCGCGACGCCGTGCGAACTGAATGCACCGCTCCAGCTCCCGCTGCATTGCGCCGACAGCAGGGGCCAGAATGAATGCGCGCTCCCATTCCATGCTCGAGTTAAAAATGGCGCTACCACTGCCCATTTTGCCTAAAAGGTTTTCGTCGGAAGCTGGGCAATCGCGCAACACGAGGTCGCCCATCATGGCGGTGCGCATGCCCATTTTTTCCAGCGGACCATTAACCGTAAGGCCTGGAGTGCATTTCTCGATGAGAAAAGTTGTCAGCCCTTTGTCGCCGAGTGACGCATCGACGGTAGTCATCACCAGAAGTACATCCGCGACGGGAGCGTTCGTGGTCCATGATTTCTGACCGTTCAACAGCCAGGACGAACCGTTTCTCGTCGCGTTGGTGCGGAGACTGAAAATATCGGAACCCGCCTCCGGTTCGGATACCGAATGAGCGCCGATACTTTCGCCCGCGATGAAGCGCGGCAACCACTGTTTTTTTTGTTCGGCGCTTCCGAAGATCAGAATGGGCATCTGCATGCTCCAGATTTGAGCGCCTATCGCGAAGAGCAAACCGTTATCTTCACAGCCATACCCCAGCGCTTCCGTGGCGAGAATCACTTCGAGCATATTGCGGTTGCTACCGCCGTACTCAGCCGGCAGGGGCAGGCCGAAGATTCCAAATTCCGCGCACTTCTTCCAAGCCTCAGCCGGAAAGTGGCCGCCCCGATCTCGCTCGTTGGCGCCGGGATTCAGTTCCTGGCGAGCAAACTCGCGAACCGAATCACGAAAAGCCGTTTGCTCTTTTGTTAGCGAAAAATCCAAGGGTGAGGTCGGCGGAGGGTGCGAGGAAAGTCAGGAGTTAGTTTAGCCTGCACTCTTGAGCAGCTTTCGCCGGATTGGGCGTCTCCATTCTATATCCGAGAGTTTAATGTGTCCGGCTATACAACAGGTCGATCATCGCGTCCGATATACGGCATTCGTTAGAGGCAATCAAAGCTTGGAGAGTGTCAACAACAATCTGCAACACGCGGTATTATTTTGCCAGAAGAAAAGCCATTCCGATTCAACCTGCTCACAGGGGTCCAGAGAGTGGAGCATGAGTCGGCATAGCACATAGATCACTCCAGTTGCTCGGCACAACGCAAAATGCTACGATTCGCCACTGTGGACGGCCAGGCGCTGATCTTTCTTCACATTCCAAAGACAGCGGGAACGACTCTCACGGGCTCATTTAGTGTGATTGGGCTGTGCGAGAGAGCTTAATGCTCATGGCGAAAACATTCGGATGGCTCTGCGTTCGATCCCGAGGCAAGGACTGTTGAAGCAGCGGAGCGTGGGTGCCGGCCGATTTGTATTGAGCAAGATTGCATCTGCACTATAACACGGAGATATTAGATGCTTCGGCTTATGCGACAGCGACATGGATGGCTGACCTACACACTCGCCGTCGCGGTCCTGTTGGGGCAGACAGCGCAACCGGTCATGGCGAGGCGTCGCCCTATCGAGGTTGCCAATGCCGCGATTCAGCGAGATTTGATATTTAAGCGCGTCAACAGCGCAGTCCTCACGCTCGACCTCTATAGTCCGGAGAATGTCTCGGGTCCGCTGCCAGTGATCGTTTGGATCCACGGCGGAGGCTGGAGCAGGGGCAGAAAAGAGCAATGTCCGGCTGTTAGTCTGGTGGACGATGGGTACGCCGTGGCGAGCATCGACTACCGCCTTACCAGCGTTGCACCTTTTCCGGCGCAGATCGAAGATTGTAAGGCTGCCGTGAGATGGCTTCGCGCCAATGCTTCCGCCTATCATCTGGATCCTGACCGGATTGGCGTTTGGGGGAACTCGGCGGGTGGACATTTGGCGGCGCTGCTCGGCACGTCCGGCGGGGTGCCGGAGCTAGAAGGGAACGGGGATAATATGCAATATTCGAGCCGGGTTCAAGCCGTGTGTGATGCGGCTGGCCCGGTAGATCTAGTGGCCGAGATGTCTCCCAAAGCCATGTCTCGCATTGAAGCGTTGCTTGGCGGAGCACTCGAAAAAAATAAATCGAAGGCGATAGCTGCCAGCCCTATCCATTATGTCTCAAAAGATGATCCACCTTTTCTGATCGTGCATGGCGAGTTTGACAGGGTGGTACCGGTGGAGCAGAGTCAGCGCTTTTACGAGGCGCTGCAAAAAGCCGGAGTGAACGCCACGTTGAAGATCTTGCCCCAGCGTGGGCACCAGGCAGCTCTGATTGGCGCCGTCAATGACGCGCAGGTCTTCTTCGATACCATGCTGAAAAAGCGCTGAAAGCGTTTCCCAAAAATTCCGTGGACGTTACTGCTCGCTTCCTGTCATAATCCTCCATGCGTAGAGACCGCTCACGCTCACTGCTTTGGCTGTTGTTGATCGCGCTTCTCCTCGTGGCGCTTGTGGCGGTATGGAAATCGCGAAATTACCAGAGACGCTACACCCCCCAAGAGGCGCGAAAGGCATCGCTGCCAATCCCCGTCGGCGCGGCGCGCGCGAAGGTCAGCAAGCTGGATGCGACTGTCGGTGCAGGCGGCCAGGTTCTTCAGTACACGACCATCACGCTCACCTCCCGCATCGCTGCGACGGCGAAGAAGGTTTTAGTCAACGTTGGAGATACGCTCCGCTCCAGCGCGTCGCTCGTCGAGGATGACAAACGACCGTTTGAAGTTGCGCTGGAGTCTGCGCGGGCAGAGGTGGAATCGGCACGTGTCGCGATGGAGAAAGCTGCCGCGGAGGAAAAGGCGATGGAAATTTTGAAAGCCAAAGGAATGGCCACGGGATTGGAAGTGAACGACGCACGCGTGACGCTGGCTTCCAAACAAGCCGCTCTCCAGGAGGCGAATGTGAAACTGCTTAAGGCACAACTCGACCTCGAAGCCACGCGCGTCAGCTCGCCTGTCAATGGCATCGTGCTTGCTCGCTTCGTCAACTCCGGTGAGCGCGTTAAGGTCAACCAAATACTCATGCAACTAGGTAATCTAGAGAAAGTCTACTTGCTGGCCCAGGTGCAGGAGGAATCAGTCGGCAACATTTATGAAGGACAGCCAGCCGAGGTATTCTTTTCAGCTTACTCGACCACCACATTCCAAGGCAAGATTGAGCATGTCGATCCCCGCATCGACCCAAAAACTCGCGCCTTCACGGCCTATGTCACCATCGACAACCCCACTCTGAAGTTAAAGCCGGGGCTGACTGGTTTCGCCCGTGTTCGGCTCGAAAAAACCGCACTGGCGGTTCCGACTGTGGCCGTCATAAATCCATTCGGTGAGAAGGCCAGTGTCTTCGTGATTAACTCCGACTCACGTGCCGCCCTCACGCCGGTGCGCGTCGGCTTGGAAGCTAATGGGATGATGGAAATCGTCAGCGGGTTGAAAGAAGGCAGCCTCGTCGTCACCGCGGGAACCCTTGATTTGAGGAATAATGACCGGGTTCAGGTGGAAACCGCTCAATGAACCCCTCCCAACGCGTCGCCAAAAACACGGCCTGGATGTTGCTAGCAGGTGGACTGGGCGCCGTGCTGCAGATGTTGGCCGTGCTGCTGGCCGCGCGAGGCCTGCCGCTCAGCGATTTCGGTACCTTCAACTACCTGCTGTCCTTCGCCACGGTCTTCCAGTTTCTGGCTGATTTCGGCCTCACGAACATCCTGGTGCGCGAGGTAGCCCGGCGTCCCGATGACGTCGGGCACCTGCTCGGAAGCGCCAAAGGCCTGATGTGGGTTCTCTTCGCTTGCTCGACAGCGCTTCTCCTCGGAATCATCCTGCTGCTGGATCTTCCGGCACGGACACAGGAGCAATCCTTCGTCATGGGTCTCGCCAGTCTGACGCTCTTACAGGCTATCAGCTATTCCGCCGTGCTGCGGGCGATCGAGGACATGGAATTTAATGCCATCGCCTTCACCCTCCACAAGGGACTTTTCGCCGGCTTCGTTGGTTTGAGTCTGGCGCTCCATTGGGGGCTATGGGGGGTGGTCGTTTCGCAACTGGCCGCCAGTTTGATCTTTTGGTTTTTCAACTGGGGGGTTGTGAGTTGGCGCGTGGTTCGGGTTTCGCCCAAGATCGATTTCGCCCTCTGGAAATTTATGCTCCAGGAGGCAGTGCCGCTCGGCAGCGGGCTGGTGCTCCGCCAGTTCGCCTCGCAGGCAGATTTCCTGATCCTGATGTGGCTCGTCAATGCGAATGCGCTGGGGTTGTTCAGCGGACCATATCGGATTTTGCTTAGTGTGCGGGTGTTTTCCATGGCGTTTGCTCTACCCCTTTACCCCGCAATAATTCGCTCAACCGAGGGCACAGCGGAGCAATTTACTGAGTTATATAACCGAGCGATGAAGTGGTTTTGCTGCCTGAGCGTGCCGGGGGCGGTCTTTTTTATCGTGTGGCCACGGTTGTTGATCAACGCCCTGCTCGGCCAAAAATTCCTCAGCGCAGAATCCACCATGCTATGGTTCGGAATAGCGTTTGTGCCGATGTTCGTGTCGTCACTCTCCCCGTTCATCTATACCGCGCTGGGACGTCAGGGCGTGTTCTGCCTGGCGATGGTGCTGACCGTACTCGTGCGCGTCGGCGCAGACTTGGCGGTCGTCCCGAGTTTAGGTTACATTGGCGGTTGTGTGGTTGCGGCGCTTAGCGAGATCGGGGCGTTTGCGATCCTGGCCTACTTTCTGAAACGAAAGGGCCATCCGCTTCGGATCGCCGATTTTTTGGTGAAACCGGTTTTGGCCGGCGTTTTTCTGGCCGCGATCCTCTTCCCTGCGCGCCAACTCACGCTCTTGGCGGCGTTGCCCATCGCGGCGGCGGGTGGAATCGCCTATATCGGGGCGCTCTTTTTGCTACGGACTTTTTCGGATGACGAGTTGTATCTTATGCGCGAAGGTCTCGGTTTTCTTAGCCATTACTTCCACAAATCCCCGAACCAGAGGGAGGGGGAGGCTTGAGAATAAGCTATTGGCCGCTCGGATTTGCGGTCGTCGCGATCAGTCTGGTGGTCCCTTGGTTTGACCCTGTAACGACGCCGCGTTTCAATGCCTTAAATTTCCCCTTCGCGCAGCCTGCTTATCTCTGGCCACCGCATTTCCTGTTTTTTTCCTACGGGACCGCTGCGATCGTAATTGTTGCGCTGGGCTTTGCCGCCTGGTGGCTGAAAAAAGGACTGGCGGTCTTCTGTGCAGGGGCGCTGTTGCTATTGTGCGGGATGACCTTTTTCCTACAGATCATGTCGTGGGAGCCGACCTGGCTGAAGGCGGCTGTGGAAGGTGGACAAGATTTTCAGCACTGTTACCGGTTCGAGGTGGCCTATAGCATCCCAAACGCCGTCGTCGCTTCGCCGGCAAAGGGGCTTTTCGAGCCTGTTGACACGCTGGCCGACCGCTTTTCGGCTGGCCTGTCGTCACTCGGTGTGGGCTGGTCGTTCTTCGTCGCCGGCGCCATCTGGGTCTGTGCAGCTGGCCTTCACCGAATGAACGACTGCGCGAGGCTGAAATTTGTGATACCCGCGTTCGCCACTCTTGTTGTGTTGCTTGCAGTATTGCAGCTTTGGCGGCCGATAGCTGCGGAAGGATATCTAGCGTCCGCCCAAATCGCCGAAGCGCACGGAGCTTTCGCAGATGCTGAGAAGCACCTGCGTCGTGCTATGGAGGTTGATGAGTGGCAGCACCTGCAACCCACCGTGCTCGTACAGCTCGGGACTCTGTATGAGAAAATGGGCTTGCACAATCGTCCAGAACTCTTTCTTTGCCGGGCCGTGGCGCTCCAGTTGCGCGGTCTAATCCCGGAGGCACTCTTCCAATATTCCCGTGCGGCTGATGCGGGCGATCCACTGGTGCATCGCATTGCGCTCCAGGAGAAGGCCCGGCTCGCGTCTCACTACGCGGGCACCCTTTACAGACAAGGGGTTCCCGGCGACGCGTGTCGATACTGGCTGCTCTGCATCGAAGCTTATCCAGATATGATCAACGGATTTTTCGGAGCCGGACGGGCCTTCTACGACATGGCCGATTACCCGGCCGCGATAAAATATTTTGAGCCTCTCTTAAAAAAAACATCGCAGCCAAACCTCCTATCCAACACCGAAAGTTATCTCGGCGACTGTTGGTACAAATTGGGCCATTTGGATAAGGCCCGGAGGTATTATATGGCCTCCCGGGCATGGGACGACCGAGCGAATTTCCGAGCGCTTAAGACTCTCACTGAAAGCGACTATAAATGAGGCAGCGTTTTCGATTTTTCGACTGGTGCCAATCGCGTCAGGGTGGGACCGCGCTGCTGTTGGTCATAGCGACCGGTCTGTTGGTTGGCTACTACGGCTGGCTCTCGCTGATTGAACCGCCCGCACCGACCTATTATCTCGATTTCGGCGCCGCCCGCTGGATTCAGGCGTCGGAGCAAAGTAACAATATTTGCTTTCGTAAGAACCTTTACCTGAGCGCCAAACCGCAATACGCATGGTTACAAGTCGCCGGGATTGATGGATTCAGACTGTTCGTCAATGGCAAGCACGCCGGAATTACCAGTAAAACCGCCTTAGAGGGCGATTCGACCGTTCTTAGCTTGATCTCAGGTGGCAACGAATCGGTCATCTGCGACATCACCCACTATCTTGTCCCAGGGACAAACACTATTGCCCTGAACGTCACTCGCGGCAGCTTTCCCGGCCGAGCCAAGCTGCTCTGTCGGGGGGGCGTGATCGAGTCGGGTAAGCTCAGTGAGTTCTTCTCTGACAAGAGTTGGAAAGTCTCTTTGACGCCGGGAACGATCCCGTCCCTGATTTCGTGGACGGATCCGGAGATGAACGACGCGCTCTGGCCTCGGGCCGAAGAGGCGCAGTTCGTAGAACGCAGCGGCCTTACTCAGCCTGTGACATTGCCGCCGGTTCTCCTCCAGGAACCGGTGAAAGGAAAGTGGATAGTGGACGAACGGCCGGGATCTGCCGGCAACACGACATTCCGGAGACGCTTCGACGCGCCAAACGGAAATAGCGAGGCGTGGCTTCAAGTCGCGGCGAACGGCGCTTATTCGGTAATTCTAAACGGGCACTTTCTCGGGGACTTTAGCGATTCGTCTCCGACGATTCAGTTCCTGCATCTCAAGCGATGGATAAAAACCCGAGACAATGACCTATCCATCCAGGTGCGAGCGCTGGATGCTCTACCAGCTCTAATTGCGGAGATATCGTTTTTGTCCGACGATGCCCGAGCCGGTTCGATCGGATCGGATCATAACTGGATGCTGCCGGGTTCACGCTTCCCGACCATAAGCGGGGCCTACAACTACTCGGGCCATCACTGGGGGCCTCCGCCGAAAAGCGCTACCCCGGCAGAGTTATCGAGTGTCGAGGCAACGCACGTTGAGATACTAGGCATCGCTCTCATGCTTGTGGTCGCAGCGGCCGTTTTCGTGAGTTGGATGGGTTCAGGAGATCTGCTGTCAAGAAGGAATGACTGGGAGATGGCGCGGTCTCTTGGGATAGACGCCACCTTGCATCTGCCTGCGCTGGTCGCCACGGCGACGCTGCTGTTGCTCCGCTATGATGTTCGTTTTCGGCCGGAGTCGCCGGTGAGAATTGAGTTTTTCCTAGGGCTCATCGCGCTGCTCATTCTCCCACGCATGCTGGTGCGGGCGAGGCGAAAGCAGCCCCTCCCATCTGCACGGTCGACCTGGGACGCATGGCGTGCTTGGGCCAGCCGTTACGGCTTTTGGCTTGCGCTCGGTGCCATCGTTCTCGGTGGATGTGTCGTGCGGCTACATGGCCTCACCACGTTCCCGCTCGATCAGGACGACATTCTGATTCGCGACTATGCCCAAGGCATCTTTGATCGGGGCTACGCATCGCTGGACTTTTACGGTTACGTAATACCCACCACCACCTACGAGTTACTGCCCTATCCGATTGCGCTTTCGTGCCTCTTTTTCGGCTGGAGCGACTGGGCCGTCCTCCTGCCGGCAGCGATTTTTGGGACGCTGACCATATTGCTGATTGGGCTGATGGGGCGCAACCTGTTCAATTCCCGGACCGGTTTGTTAGCGGCGTTGATATACGCTTTCAACCCGTTAAACGTTTTCTGGGCGCAACACTGCTTTCATCCCTCGCAGGACCAGTTTTTTGCGCTTCTAACAATCTGGTCTTTTTACCTGGCAATCCGTCAGTCGGGCAAACTGGATGCAAAATATTTCTATACCGCGTGCTTGTGTTTCTGTCTGACCTACCTCTCGTGGGAAGGTACTGGTTTCATACTCCCAATCCTGCCCGGGACACTGCTGCTAATGTATCCCGGGCGCTGGAGGTGGCTCCGGCAGCCACATCTGTGGATCGGGCTGATTATCGTGGGGTCGATCGTTCTCATCCAACTTTCGCTGCGGAAAATGGCCGCGCCGGGTTTCCTCTTCCTAGGCTACGGATTGGCCCGGCTTGGGGGCCCGCAACTGTATTTCCTGAACCCGGAATCGATGCCCTTCTACTACGTCTCCTCGTTCCTCGTAACAGAGCCGCATTTGCTCCTTACCATTCTCTGTGGCGCTGGTGCGCTGTTTGCATGGCGAAATCTGGCTGTGCGTTATTGCTTGCTGATATTCGTGGCCCTTCTGGCTTCTTTTTCCCTTTGCATGCCGGTTTATTCCATTCGTTACTTTTATTTTTACCAATTCCTATTGATTCTCACCGCATGCGGAGTCTTCTTTATTCTCTGGGACCGAACGCGGGAGCTGATATCAGAATGGCGACCGGCTCGTTTGCTCGCGTGGGGGGGCGGCATAGTGGCTTTGCTACTGGTCTTGGGCACGGCAACGGAGACGGGTCTTAAAGTCTTTCGGCTCTCGGAGCGCCCCGAACCGAGCCTGCGTTACGGCGTTGTCAGACAGGACACCCGGACCCCAGCGGAATTCGTCGCTTCACGGTTGCGACCGGGCGACATTGTGTTGGCTAATCTGACGCAAGCATTCTATCTTTACGGCAGACGAATGCCAGATTACGCATTGAACACACTGCTAGCTACGCGCATGATTTACCTGAGCGATTCCGCGTCTTACCGGCATCGGTTCGTCGGCATCCCGATTGTACGCAATCTGCGCGACATGGAGAGCATTTTTGGCCAAGGCCGCCGAATCTGGTATATCGGCGGCGGGCCAGTAACTGTGGGGTCAGCGGAGTTAAGAGATGCGCTAAGAGATGCGCTCGAATTTGTCACTCAGCGCGCGAAGATCGTTTACAACTCCTACCATACGAAGGTTTACCTTTGGGACGGCGCTGTCACTCTCGCGCAACAAACAGTCGTCAATCCCGCACTACCGCCTCAACCGGCTTTGGCGCCTGAGAAACCAACCCCCCTGGACCGTGTCGTGGAAGAACGCGATTGGGCAGAACGCGATTGGGCAGAAATCGGCCAACCGTTGGTCTATCCGTCGACCAATCCATCAAACCTCTACCCGCAATGGACGCATCAGAAAGTTTCAGAACGCGACCCGGCAAGCGTCAATGCAGAGCCAACCGTGCAGCCACTGCAACCGCCCCGCAAGCCCGAGGAGCCCGATGAGCACCCGTTTCAGTAGTCTTAGAGTTAGAACGACCTTCTCGCCTGTGCGCCTTTTGCTGGTCGCTTATTTCGCATTCCTGCCTATTCCTCGCCAGTTCTCCGCCGAGCCATCCGCCAACGCCAAAGCGCCGCATAAGCCAGTCGTTTCGCTGGGCCTGCGCGAATACGTCGAGAGAATCGCCGCCGAAAGTCCAAAGATCCTAACCTCGCGCCTGGATGAGGCCGCCGCTGACTATGAAGCCCGGTCCACGTACGCCTCTTATCTGCCTCACCTCACCGGCGAGGCGAGAGTCGGCTACATCAAGGGTAAGAGACTCACGGGGTTCGCGGGTCTGCAACAACCCGACAGAGAGCTCAATAACGTGCCGACGGCACCTAATACGCGTGAGTTCACGCAAGAAGGTCCAGGCTTGACCATCCCAGTGTTCAAAGATGGCAGTTTCCTGGGCATCAACGTTCCGCCCGAGGTGGCGCGCAAGCGCGCTCATAGGCAGGTTATTAAGTTCGAGGGATCGCTAACGACGCAGGATGTTATTCTTTCGGCCACTGAGGCTTACCTCCGTGCGATCAGGGCGACGCGCTTGCTGGAGCTTCGCACGAAACACTTCGCTCTAGCGCAAAAAGAAGCCGCGCGAGTCGAGAATAGAGCCACGAGTAACCTGGCGACCGCAGAAGAACTCGGAGCGGCGAGGCGTTTACTCGAAACCAGCCGGGCCTCCTCCGAGGCGCAGCAAGGGGAGACGATTTATTCTTTTTTAGCAGTTGCTGATTTATTGGGGGTCGACGCCGGTTCGATTCGGATCCGGGAGAACTATCCGGAACCGTCGGCCTTACCGGACTTTGAAATGATTGCCGGACTTAGCTCAAAAGAACATCCAAAAGTGCGCTTGCAAGAGGCCAGCATTCAAGGGGCGAAAGCTGACGTAGCACTGCAGCGAAGTCGGCAATATCCAAGCGTTAAGGCCGAGAGTTTCGACTTTCAGTACGGGGACTTTCATGGGCATGCAGCGAATCAGTGGGTATCTTTCATGTCGGTCAGCGTCCCGGTTTTTGATTTTGGAGAAACTGCCTTGGCGATCAGGTCAGCCGACTTAAAACTGCGAGCGGAGAACGAACGTCTTCTGGCCGTGCAGCAGGATTTGCGGAAGGAGTTGGTGGATGCCTTTGTCCAAGTCAAGCAGTCGGGAGCGGCTTTCGCTAAGGCTGGCAGTGATGTCGCCGAACAGCAGCGCGTGGCGACCCGTCTTGAAGAACAGGCGAAACTCGACCAGGCGGTATTGGGTCAACTCAACTCGGCTGAATTAAAGCTGCTCGACTCGAAAGAGGCACTTGAGGAGGCACATTATGAGCTTCTCTTTCAGTACGCGCGTTTTCAAAGAGTCACCGCTGGCGAGTGGAAATGGATCGCACGCTAACCGCCGGCCAAGTTCGCCGCTCGCTTCTACTTCTCGGCAGAATCTCCCTTACGAAAACTACAGGAACCGCCCCCTGCAAACATTGCGCCGCTCACTCTCGAGTGTTCTCACCGGGATCGCGCTATTTACGACCGGGGGTGCCGCGGCGCAAACACCGAAGGCCTCAGCGTCGGGCATCATTTATCTGCTGAAGGCCGACAGCGTGGCCTCGCCGTCGCGTGACCTCGCGAAGGAGCCTTGCTGGACGAACCCCTGTGTCGAGGGTGTCTTACTCCGGACGCATTGGAACAAAATCCAGCCTCGCGACGGAGAGATCGACTGGTCGTTTTTCGATCAAGGGGTGGCTCTCGCCGCCCAATACCACAAGAAGCTCGGGCTGCTCATCACGGCCGGTGTCACAAGCCCAGAATGGGTTTATGCCGCTGGTGCCCGTCAATTCACGCTTGAGAAACTGCGCAATCACAAGGAGCCGTCCCCGATGCATCAACCGCTACCTTGGGACCCGGTTTTCCAGTCGAAATGGGGCAATATAATTCGCGCATTCGGAGCGCGCTACGACCGCGATCCACAAGTCGCCTACGTTATCTGGGCGGCTCAGGTCGGAAGGCAGAGTCATTCTTTGTGTCGGCTCCCGAGGACGTAGCGGCCTTCGAGCGCCTCGGTGGATTTACCTCTTGGAAGGCGGGCGTCAAATGGATTACCGACGAATATGCCAGAAGTTTCACTGCCACTCCATTCTTGTTGGACCTTGGAGCACCGGTTCCTACTGCGCAAGGTCGGGCAGCGTTGGCGGATGTTTGTAAATACGCGATTGCGGCGTATCCCCATAGATATGGAGTCAAATCGGATGGGCTCGCAGCCGACTATAATCTGACTTCCTATGGGGCGAGAGAGGTCGCATCGCTGACCGACACGACTACGGTGGGATTTCAGATGTCGGTGCCATCCAAAGGCAAATTAAACCCGCAGGGCGAGTTGCTGCTCGCGGATGCGCTCAATCGCGGCATTAGCTTGGGTGCTCACTTTATCGAGGTCTACGCTGTCGACTGCAATGACTCCGGAGCAGCGTCAGTGCTTACGGCGGCTGCAACGCAACTGCTTGCTCGCTAGCTCTCTAACCACCCGCTGCCGTACCCGCGCACGGGCGTGGAGATTACAACGCGGGCGCATCCCTGTCGAACCTTTGCGTTTGACCGGAGATCGTGGTTTGCACGATTCGCGCAGAATTACGCAGTTCGAGTGTCCGAATCTGTCCGAAATCTGCTTGGCTCTCGCGCGCGCGTACGCGTGGCATGTGGCGAAACCAACCGGCTTCAGACTCAGAACGAAGAGCTGACTCTCCTTTAGTCGAGCGAATTAGGCGCAGCGCGGAAGCGCTGCGGGCACAATGGCTGGTGGAAAAAGAATTGGACGTCGAGATCGCAGGCCAGAGGTACGGTCCCCAGCTGAGGTATGGCGCCACGACCGGGCCTTTGGCCGGATCAAAATTCAAGTTGCCAGTTCCGTTGATCTGATCGGCGATCGTCCATTGCACGGCGAAGCCCGATTCGAAGGCGAATGGCTCCGGATTTTCCGTCACCGGATCGTTCGTGTATGCGCGTGTCCGACTCGAAAGATACACGATAAGGATGTTAGGGTATCGCACTTTCATATTGCGAACGATTGTCTCCAGGTCCGCCTGCAATGCCTGCGCGTGCGCCGGAAAAGCCCCGTAGTTGACCGGATCGATAATCCCTTGTAAAATAGGGAAAACAGTGCAATGGAGGCGGTTAATCGGACTTCCTAAACAATGAAAATACGTCTGCCTTTGCTATTGATCGTTTGCGCCTTTGCTTCCTCGGCTTTGGCACAATCCCTTTTTGTCACTACGAGGTATTCCAATGAGGTTGCTGTGATCGATACCGAGACCAACCAGATCATCAGTCAAATCCCCGTAGGCGCTTTTCCGATTCGTGTTGCTATGACACCGGATCGGCTCAAGGCCTACATTTCCAATGCGCGAGGCGGCAGCATCTCGGTTCTCGACACCGTGGCGCTCACAACCATCGCCACCATCCAGGTAAGCGACGTCCCCGGGGAAAGCGAGGTCACCCCGGATGGCGGGCGACTCTTCGTCTGCCATCAAGCAGGCTCCCCGCAAGGCTGCCCCGTCGACGTTATTGATACGGCAACCGATATGGTCATCACAAATGTCTTTATTCCGGGACATTGGGCCAAAGACATCTTGATCACGCCGGATTCGCGATTCGTATACATCGCCAACTACTCCCAAGGGGAAGTTGACGTGATTAACACCGACACCTATCAAGTGACGACGATCCCCACTGCGGGGGGATCCCGTCGTCTTGCCATGTCTCCCGCGGGCGATCGCGTATATGTCGCCAACTACACGGGCAATTCGGTATCCGCCATCGACACAGCGACGCTACAGTTGATCAGGACAATTCCTGTTGGACAAAGGCCGAGAGGAATTGCAGTTGCAGCCAACGGCGAAATTTACGCGACCAACGTTCGGGATGGGACAGTCTCCGTCATCGATGCCAGCACATTGGCTGTGATCGCGACAATCCCTACCGGAAACAAATCGTGGGAAGTGACTATTACGGGTGATGGAGCAGAGGCATTCGTGTCCAGCGTAGATTCCGATACTGTTTCGGTCATTGACACGGCAACGCATGCGGTCATCGCAACGCTCGCGACCGGAAGGGGTCCTTTCATCATGTTGGTGAGTCCAGACCAGACGAAAGTCTACGTATCCAATGCCAGGGACACGACTGTAACGGTTATTGATATTCCGTCGCTGACCGTCTCTGACACAATTGCTAATGTAGGGTTTGCGCCCTTTGACATGGCATCTGCTCGACGACCTGCGCGGTGAGCCGCGTTTCGAGGCGCTGGCGCAAAAGATTTTCGCGCAGAATAAATGAAGATCGACAACTTTTTCGCCGAGCTGAGGCGATGTAAACGTTTACAACCTTGCGATCACCTAACACCGGAAAGAAAATCTTCTGCGCTCGGTTCACGTAGTCGCTTTTATCAAACAGCGGTCCCATATTGCAAGCGTGCCAGAGCTGGACGAAAACACCGAAGCCTAGCCCTTGGCTTTTCCGCGCGCGCGCGTACGCGAGGCATGTGGCGAAACCTCTGACAGATTGGCATTGGCCGTGCTATAAGTAAAATAATTAATAGATGTTACCATACGCGTTTTCTTGGCAGGCAGCGTACCGCTTTGCGAACACTTGTCGTCTCTCTCTCTCTGCTATCGTCGCCGTGATCCTGCTCTACACCTCCAACAACGTCGATGCGCAGACGCCCCGAGGCATCGGCATCATGTATTTAACGAAGAGCGATGCCGTTGGAAGGCCCACCATCGATCTGACGGGCGACCCTTGCTGGACAAACCCAGTCGTGCAGGGCGTGGCGCTACGCACGCAATGGGGCAAGGTTGAGCCGAGCGAAGGTAATTACTCGTGGAGCTATCTCGATCAAGGCGTGGGTTTGGCGGCAGCCAACGGGAAGAAGGTTTCTATTCTTGTCACGGCTGGAGTTAGCACCCCGCAGTGGGTTTTCGATGCTGGCGCGGCCGTCTTCAAGGTGACCAAGCAAGCTGGCGGACCGCCTGTGCCCATACCGTTACCGTGGAACCCGGTTTTTCAGGCGAAATGGGGCGCGTTCGTTCAGGCGTTCGCCGCTCGCTACGGCAGCAACCCAAATCTCGTCTACGTTGTAATGGGCGGCCCGGGGCGCAGAGCGGAGTCGTTCTTCTGCTTCACCGCCCCGGACATCGACAATTTCACCAACACTCTCGGCGGACTGCCCAACTGGGAGAAGGGCGTCAAATGGATCATCGATCAATACGCAACTAGTTTCCCGAATACGCCGTTCATCCTAGACATGGGGCCGCCAATTCCGGGTGCAGTCGCTTCCCTGAAAGCGGTCTGCGACTACGGTGCCGCTAAATATCCGGGTCGGTTCGGAGTCAAGTCGGACGGGCTGGCTCCGGACGGGCCGCCGGACGGCTCGATGGGCGCGACGGAGGTCAAGCAGTTGTCGCCGAGCACGATCGTGGGCTACCAATTCTCTCTGCCGCAAAAAGGCAAAATTGATTCTGCGACTGGACGGTCTACTTTGGATTTGGCACTGCAAAGAGGGATCGGCTTCGGCGCTCACTTTATCGAGGTCTACGC
>CATPAW010000216.1 GCA_955652255.1 uncultured Chthoniobacterales bacterium
ATGTCCTCGCGCTGGATGTCCTGCTGGGCGGCGAGGCTGTTGTCCGCGACATCGGTGACGATGACACCCTGCTGAACATCGAGGTGAAGGCGTTCAGCAACTTCTTTGGTCAACTCCTGCACCTGCAATCCAAATTTGCCGGCATCTTCCTGTTTCGGTTGGCCAGGCTGGATCGGCTCGTTTGAAGTCCGCGCGATCTCGTTAGGCAATTCACCAGTGCTCACTGGGACTTTTATCGTCTGCCCTTTGCGCCAAACGGTCAGCGCGACATTTTGGCCGATCTTCTTTTTCAAAATTTCGTGCTGAAGCTGCGAGTCGGTCTCAATTGGCGTTCCATCGACCTGCGTAATTACATCAAAGGGCCGTAAATCGCTTTTGTAGGCGGGCGCGTCGGCTTCAATTGTGCGCACGACCACGCCTTTGTCGGCGCCTTTGAGCAAATCGCGGATTGACGGATCGTCGCCGAGGGTCTCGATGCGGATGCCAAGCCAGGGCCGCACGATTTTGTGACCGGCAATAAGTTCGGCACCAATGTCTTTCGCCATGTTGATTGGGATGGCGAAACCCAGCCCACGGTTCATCCCGTTGATGAGCGTGTTCATGCCGATCACTTTACCGTCGATGTCGCAAAGTGGTCCGCCGCTGTTGCCTGGATTAATCGACGCGTCGGTCTGCAAATAATCCGAGATGGAGTAGCCGCCGGTGGCGAGCAATTTGTTCCGGCCCTTGCCGCTGACCACGCCATAGGTGAACGTGTAGTCGAGCTTGAACGGCGCTCCGATCGCGAAGGCAAATTGGCCTACGCGTACGCCGTCGCTGTCGCCGAGCTGAATGACTGGCAAATCTTTCGCGTCGATTTTAATCACGGCGATATCGGTCTTCTCATCAGTGCCCACGACCCTGGCCTGAA
This sequence comes from uncultured Chthoniobacterales bacterium, assembly GCA_955652255.1. Lineage (GTDB taxonomy): Bacteria > Verrucomicrobiota > Verrucomicrobiia > Chthoniobacterales > UBA10450 > UBA10450. Next base: position 911 of record CATPAW010000216.1, read on the forward strand.
AATCTCGGCCATCCTTCAATTTCACCTCGATCTTGTCGGCGCCTTCGACCACGTGAAAGTTCGTGAAGATATAACCGTCGGGCCGAACGATGAAACCGGAGCCTTCGCTTTGGATCGGTCGGAACCCGTTCGGGTTACGCCGCTGATTGTTTTCATCAGGCGGCCCTTGGAAGAACAGATCGTCGAATGGCGAACTCTCGCCGCCGTCGTTTTTCTTCGAAATCTCAATAATGACGACGCTTGGCGCTACCGTTTCGAAGACCTTCGCGAACGCATTGTTCAATTGATGAACGACGTCCTTGCCCGCTTCCGCCGCCCCGGCGGGAACCGTAGGCGTCGGAACGACCTCGGGTTGGGCCGCAAACGATGTACTAATTGCCGCGCATATAATCAAAATGGATAAACGCATTGGTTGCAACTTGGACAGCATTGAACATGCGATGTTCAACTGGACGCGTCCAATACCAGCTTGTGCGAAGGTGCGCTCGCAGTTCAATTTTATCCCTGTTCAGTTGCTGGACAGGCTGTATATAATTTCCGACCAGTCCTTGCATATGCGTGCATCCAAGAGGCGAACTGTCTTCCAAGGCGGATTTGTACTTTTGATACTGCTGTGGGCGACGGCGATTGCGCCCGAACGCGGTGCGCGCATCTCAATTACGCCTGCCGATCTGGTTCGAGCTGTCACGATTGATCGTGCGTCTCTTATTGACCTGTGCCTAATCGAACATGTCGATCCAAACGGGCGCGACGCGGAAGGGCGGACACCGTTGCTGATCGCGGCGTCGCAGCGGGATTGGAAGACGGCGCGGCGGCTCATGGATGTTGGCGCGCTCGTCGACCTTGCTGATAAAAACGGGTTCACGCCGCTGATGGCAGCGGCAATGCACGGCAACCTCGAAATGTTCCGTTCGCTGCTGGCACACTCAGCCAATCTCCACGCGGAAGCGCCTTGCATGGACGGCCGGGATCTTTTGGGAATGGCTCTCGACGGCGGTAGTCCGGAGATCGTCAAGACCGTGACGGAACGCTTACCATTGATGCCGCGATGGACAACCAGTACGCGACGCGCACTTGACGCAGCCCTGCTGGCGCAAAACAAAAATCAAATCAGGCTGCTGCTTGGCAAACATGCCACCCCTCCCACGCCGGAAGGAAAAAGCGTTCCGCTTCTGGCCTATTCCATTGCGAATAACAACGCGCTTCTTTTTAGCACACTGCTGGCCTGTGGAGCTGATCCGAACACGGCTTTGCCGGCGCGCTGCGACAAAGGTTTCCTGGCGCTGCTTCCGTCAAAATCGCTGCGCGGTTATATCGAAGAGGACAAAAACGTCACGGTGCTGATGCTTGCCGCGGGTCTTGGCCGGGAAGATTATCTGCGTGCCCTGCTCGAGGCGGGTGCCGACCGGAAGCGCGCCACCAAACGCTACAATATGCTCGCTCTATACCTTGCTGCCGAGACTGGGCAGTGGCGATGCACACAAATCCTTCTCGGCAGCGGTCCGCCACCGGATCAACTGCGCATCGAAATTTCCCTTGCTTCGCAACACGCCGCTCTCATTAAAGATGGCGTGCCGATATTCCGCACGGAGTGTTCGACTGGCCGGCACGGCTACTCCACACGCACCGGTCGCTTTGTTATTACCGATAAAGAGCGGAACCATCGCTCCACGATCTATAAAGTGGACATGCCCTATTTTATGCGTCTGAGTTGCCTCGATTTCGGAATGCATGCAGGAATGGTGCCCAATTATCCCGCATCGCACGGTTGTATCCGGCTGCCTTCAGAGGCGGCACGCAAGTTCTTCTCCGAAATCCCGATCGGCACGCTCGTGACGGTCCAGTGACTATGGCCTGGTGTCTCGCGGGAGATGGCAGACGCGCGCGAACGGAATTCATTGGCAGGGTCGTCGCGCAGTGGGACGTTCGTGGCGCACTTTTCGGTGCCTGCGTTGACACGATTATTAACGATCTTAACGTTTTTCTTCACAGCTTAAAATGATCACTTTTGCGGCAGAAAAGGGCGATGGGAAAGCGTTCGTCTCGCACGCGCCGGGCTATTGGCCCGACGTCGCGCCGGAACTCTGGAACGATTGGAAATGGCAGCTCAAAAACCGGGTCACCTCGCTCGCTCAACTTGAGCAACATCTCGATCTTAGCGAGGAGGAGCGCAGCGGCGTTCTGCTTTCCGGCGACAAACTCGCTCTCGCGGTCACACCGCACTTCTTCAATCTGATCCCGCGCGAGAATCCGGACGATCCGATCCGGCGCCAGGTCATTCCACGGATCGAGGAGACTTGGACGTCGCCCTACGACATGGCCGATCCCTGCGGCGAAGATTCACACATGCCGGTGCCGGGTCTCGTGCATCGTTACCTGGACCGCGTGCTATTTCTGGTAACCGATCGTTGCGCAAGTTATTGTCGATATTGCACGCGCGCCCGTGTCGTCAGCGGCGTCGGCGAACAGGAATTACACACCGATTTCGAGGAAGCGTTCCGCTATCTCGAACAACACACCGAAGTGCGCGATGTGCTTTTGAGCGGCGGCGACGCGTTGATCTTCAGCGACGATAAGATCGACAAGTTGCTCTCGCGGCTGCGCGCGATCAAACACATCGAGTTCCTGCGCATCGGCACGCGCATCCCGATCTTTCTTCCGCAACGCATTACGCCCGAGCTTTGTGCAATGCTCGCGAAATATCATCCGCTCTGGCTGAGCGTGCACGTCAATCACCCGCGCGAGCTCACGATTGAAGTGAAGGAAGCGCTCGAACGGCTCGCGAATGCCGGCATTCCGCTCGGCAACCAAAGCGTGTTGCTTGCGGGCGTAAACGACGATCTCGAAACGATGAAAACGCTCGTGCACAAATTGCTCATGTGCCGAGTGCGCCCGTATTACCTTTACCAGTGCGACCTGATCAATGGCTCATCGCATTTGCGCACGTCGGTCGCGAAAGGAATCGAGATCATTGAAGGGTTGCGTGGTCACACGACCGGGTACGCCATCCCGCAATTCGTTATCGACGCGCCCGGCGGCGGCGGGAAGGTGCCGATCAATCCTGGTTACATTTTGTATCACGACAACGAAAAGATCGTCATCCGCAATTACGAAGGAAAAATCTTCGAGTATCCTTAGACCGGCGGCGTCCAAACCGTCCAATTCTCGCCACAACGCGAATATCACGACGAGTATTTGTACTCGTAGTATCCACTCGACATGACAAACAAGTTAGAGTCGATCTTCAAACACAATCTGGCCGCCGATGACGGTCATGACGGCGCGTGTGTTGAGAATGTCCGGCTCGGGAATTTTCATGATGTCGTTGGAAAGCACCGTGAAGTCGGCGAGCTTGCCGGGTTCGATTGAGCCTTTGTCGTTTTCTTCGAACGCGGCGTAGGCTGGCCAGATCGTAAACATTTTCAATGCC
>CATPAW010000217.1 GCA_955652255.1 uncultured Chthoniobacterales bacterium
ACGGCGTCGCTGCTCTTTTGCACGCTGCCTTCCAGGATGTGGGCGACGCCAAGTTGCCTGGCGATCTCGGGCAGGTTTTCAGGCGCGCTTTTGTAATGCTGCGTCGATGTGCGCGAGATCACCTTCAGATCGGCGATCTTGGATAAGCGCGTTAGAATCTCATCTTGGATTCCGTCGGCAAAGTAGGCGTTGGCTTTGTCTTCGCTTAGGTTTTCGAAGGGCAAGACGGCGATCGATTTGTTCGAAATATCTTTAGGTGTGGCAGTCGCTTTGCTTCCCGCTGTGTACCGGCCCACGAAAAACAGCGCCGCCGAGATCGCGCCGCAGATTACAACGATGTAGATCCAGGCGTGCTTTTTCTGCCCAGCCGTCGCCGGCATCGCATCGGCGATCTCCGTTCGCTTGATTCCTTCCGGTGTTGCTTCAAACGCCCACGCGATAATCAGTGCGATCGGAAAGCCGATAACGATCAACATGATGACGAGCCGGATAGCCCAGTTCGGGATTTCGAAGAACGGAAAAACCTGCGTCGCGACTTGAACCAGCAACCACGCCACGACGCCGTACGCGATCGCGACTTTGTAAACGTTGCGCCGCTTCAGCTCGGCGAAGAATTTTCTTGGATTCACTCTGCGGACTTCGGGCGAAATGCCCGTCACGGAAGCACTCTATCTGGATTCGGAGAGTTGAACAGCGTCTACCGCCGCCATTCGTTACGCTTTAGCGAAAAGTTCAGCGCGTTGCTCGACAAATCGCGGGCCTTCGATGTTCGTGCACAACGCGGTATGCGTGATTTCGGATGGTATGCAGGCGCGGCCTCATACTCGCGGTGTGTTTTCCTTCAAGCGTGCGCCGCAAAAGGCACGACCTTTTTTCCTTTTGTCGCTGGCCGAATGTTCCAGTACCGCTCAGCCTCCTTCGGCCTGACAAGTTGGCGATAGTGATTGAAGATCATCCCGCTGTCGGTGTGTCCCATTTCGAGCGCGAGCGCGGCAGAGTTGTTGAAGTGCGCCAAGTGGTAGGACGCGAACGAGTGTCGCAACGCGTTGTCCGGCCACTCTGTTATGCCAGCAGCGGCGCGCGCCGCGTCCAACTGCTTGGGGAAATTGTCCGGCGTGACTTTGCCGGTGTGCTTCCGCACTGGCAACAACCACTCGCGTAGATTCGGCTGGATTTTCACGAATCTTCTCCGTGCCGTCTTGCTCTTCTGCGCCGTGACCTCGATCAAGTCGGCATCGAAGTGAACGTCCGACCAGTCCAACCGCTCCAACTCTGCGCGGCGCAGCCCTGCAAACGCGCCGATCGCAACATACGCCAGCAACTCCGGCGAAGCAGCTTCGAGCAATCGCGTTGTCTGTTGCACGGTCAAAATGCCGGGCGGTGAATCGACCACCTTCGCTTTCGCAGTTTTCTCCGCTGGATTGCTGGTCGCGTAGCCGCGCTGCACGGCATAGTTGAACATCATGACGAGCGTGCGCCGGAAATTGTTACGCGTGGTCGGCCCGACTTCGAGTCCCCGCAACCAGTTGTCGATCTCTTCGCTTGTGATCGTCGCGACCATTTGCCCGTCGAACTTCTTAGCGAAACGGGGGAGCCGCGACCGCAAATCCTCGATGTACCGCGCGCTCATGCCGTCCGCTTTCTTCGCTGCAATGAGTTGCTCAACCAATGCCGCCGCCGTGATGCTGCGTTCGCTCGCCTTCAAGCGTGCGACATAAAAGTCTGTCGCCTCTTTGAGCGTCTTGCCGTACGCCCTCAGCCGCTCAGCGCACTCTTGCGCCATCTCCCGCAGTCGCGACGAAAACTCCGCACCTTCAACTCCGAATTTGCGCAGCTGTGCGTTTTTGAAAGCGGCGAATGCGTTTGCTTGCTCTCTTGTCTCGAAAAAACTGCGCTTCCGTTTTCCCGCCTCGCGGTAATTGACGACGAATTTGAGGCGCGGATGCTTGTACTTTTTGACCTGAAATCGTTTTCGCATGGAATGATAGTTGCCATTTCATTGCCGCATTTACAAGGAAAATCGCGTTAAAATGCGTTTTTTCCTGTCAGAACGAGTCGGACGCGAAAAAGCAGAAGAAGGCGTGTTTTTCCCTCGTAAAAGGGCTTTTCAGAGGGGTGCGCCCGGCGCGGCTCGAACGCGCAACCTACGGCTCCGGAGGCCGTCGCTCTATCCAGTTGAGCTACGGGCGCAGCTTCTTCCGATTATAACGGTCGCATTTCGAAGCACAACCAGCCGCGGCCGCCCCTAAGATCGACATGGTGCAGCCACGGCCCTGCGGGCCGTCTGCCATTTCATCTTCACTCGCCACAGGCGAGTGGCTACAGCATTTCAATTTGCATTTCACGCGCGGCCGTTTGAAAATATTTACCCGCCAGCCGGTGGGGCTCTATGAACCGCATCATCGATGCTATTGAAAAAGAACAGCAAAAGACCGATGTGACGCAATTTGCCGTGGGCGATAGCATTCACGTTCATACGCGCGTCGTGGAAGGCGACAAGGAGCGCATTCAGATTTTTACTGGCATCGTAATTGGCCGCAAAGGACGCGGGCTCAATGAAACATTCACAGTCCGCCGCATTTCCTACGGCGAAGGCGTCGAGCGCGTCTTTCCGCTGCATTCACCGCGCATCGCAAAAATCGAAGTAGAAAAAGAAGGCCGGGCGCGACGCGCCAAGCTCAATTACCTCCGCGCGCGCAAAGGCAAGGAAGCAACCGCAGTGCGGGAATGAGTGATTTAGTGAGTTAGCGATTTGATTCAATCTCTGAATCGCTCAATCATTAACTCGCTCAATGTATCGGCGCTGTGGATTCCGTTACGAAAAGAAATTACGCGCCATCGGTGTCGCCCGCATCGCAGGGATCGATGAAGCCGGGCGCGGCGCCCTGGCCGGTCCGGTCGTCGCCGCCGCGGTCATTTTGCCGGAACGATTTCGGCATCGCAAACTCAACGATTCGAAACAGCTTGCACCGGAATTGCGCGAAAAGGTCTATGTCGACCTTACGAGCAATGCCGAGATCATTTGGGCGGTCGGCGTTGTCGATCACCTGGAGATAGATCGAATCAACATTTTACGCGCGACCCACAAGGCGATGCGCGCCGCCATCACCTCGCTCTTTACGCCGCCCGATCACGTTCTCATTGACGGACTGCCCGTCTTTCCCTTTCCATTCCCGCAGACCGCGATCATCGACGGCGATTGTTATAGCCTGTCGATCGCCGCCGCCAGCGTGATCGCGAAAGTGACGCGCGATATGATGATGCGTGACTTCTGCGCGCGCTTCCCCGACTATTGCTTCAGCCAGCACAAAGGCTACAGCACCGAGTTGCATCTCACCAAACTCCATGAATTTGGGCCTTGTCCAATCCATCGCCGATCTTTCGAACCAGTGACGCAGCCGCTTCTCGCGCTCGAAGGAGTCATTCAGGTCGGAACACCTGCGGCACGGTTCGCTCGGCGAAAAGCTGGCCGGCCGTTTCCTGCGCAAGAACGGTTACAAGATTCTTTATCGCAATTTCCGCGGACACAGCGGCGGCGAGATCGACATCGTCTGCCGCGACGACGACACGCTTGTCTTCGTCGAAGTGAAAACGCGCACCCGCGAAGATTTCGGCCGACCGGTTGAGGCAGTGGGCTCACAAAAACAAAAACGCATCTCGCGCGGCGCGCTCGCCTGGCTTCGCCTGCTTGACAATCCCGACATTCTTTTTCGCTTCGATGTCGTCGAAATAATTATCGCGGAAGGTGCAAAGCCACGGTTCGAGTTGATCAGGAATGCATTCCAACTCTCGGCGCCTTATATTTACTAAGCGCTAGAGCAGTTCGTAACAGAGCACGCTGAGGCAGTAAAGGGCGGCAGTTTCGACGCGAAGAACAATCGGGCCGAGGGTGATCGGGCGGCAACCGTGGCTCTTCGCGAGCGCAAGTTCCGCCGGCGTGAAATCGCCTTCCGGCCCAATGAGCATGAGCACGCTTTCGGGAAGAGGTCGATGTTCACTCGAAAATTCGGCGAGAATGTTCTTCAAATGCAACGCATCGGGTTGTAGCGAGCCGATCAGGCGCAGGTCGAAAGTTGTAGTGGCCGCTGTCCTCAGCGGCAGGTTTTGTGATTTGCCGGTGGGGACACCGGCCTCTACAGGAAAATCGATGAAAAAATCCTTCAGTTTTCGCGGCGCATGCACATGCGGCAGCCAATTTTGCCCGCATTGTTTCGCCGCCTCGATCGCGATTTGCTGCCATTTCTCCTGTTTTTGTCCCGCGGACGCGGGATCAAGATTGACAATCGTTCGTTCGGAAATTAGCGGCGCGATTTCCGATGCGCCGATCTCGACCGCTTTCTGGACGATCAGTTCGATGTTCTTGCCTTTCGGAATCGCCTGGCCAAGCGTGATGCGACAACGAAGCGGCGGCGTGTTGCTTTCGTGAAGCTTGCGCAAATGAACTGCTCCGCGCTCAAAATCGACAATCTCGGCCGTGATCTCGCGTCCGCGTCCGTTGAAGAGAACGGCTTTATCCCCGCGCAGCATTCGCAAAACATCGCGACAATGATGCGCTTCCGATCCGCTTAAAGTGAGCGCATTGGGATTCCAGTTTTCCGGCGGAACGTAGAAGCGATGCATCGGATCAAACGAACAGTAAGAGATTCCTCGACTTCGCTCGGAATGACAGAGCCGGCTACTGGAAGAATTCTTTCGCGCGCTCGAAGAAACTCTTGCGCATGGGTGTGTTCTCCTCGCCGCAGAGCGCGGCAAATTCTTCGAGCTTCTGGCGTTGTTCCGCGTTCAAGCGCGTCGGCACTTCGACGATCAGGCGAGCGAGCAAGTCGCCTCGCTCACGCCCGTTAACATTAACGATTCCCTTGCCGCGGAGTTTAAATATCTGTCCGCTTTGCGTTCCGGCCGGCACTTTGAGATGCGCTTTGCCCTCCAACGTGGGCACGTCCAGTTCGCCACCAAGCGCGGCGCTGCTGAACGGGATTGGCACTTCGCAATAAAGATTATCGTCCTCGCGCTGGAAAATTTTGTGCTCCTTGATGTGAATGACGACGTAAAGATCGCCATGCGGACCACCGCGCGTCCCGGCTTCGCCGTTGCGCGAGGAGCGCAGCCGGGAGCCATCCGCAATTCCGGCCGGGATCTTCAACATGATGCGGCTCATTTTTTCCAGGCGTCCCTCGCCCTGGCACTGGCGACACGGTTTCTCGATGATCTGACCGGCACCGCGACAGCGCGGACAAGTTTGAGAGACCTGAAAAAAACCGCGTGAGCTGATCACCTGGCCGCGACCGCCGCACGCGGGGCAATTGATAGTACGCGAACCGGGCTCCGCGCCACTGCCCTGACATTTGTCGCAGGTATCGAGCTTTTGGATCTCAATTTCTTTTTCAGCGCCGAAAGCCGCTTCCTCCAGCTTGATCTGCATGTCGTAACGCAGATCGGAACCGCGTTGTCGATCCTCGCCGCGCGTGCCGACGCCGCCGAAAAACGTCTCGAAGATTCCGCCGCCAGCACCGCCAAATACCTCGCGGAAAATATCGAACGGATCATGAAACCCGCCGCGGGCGGCGGTTCCCTGGGCGAAAGCGGCGTGCCCAAAACGATCGTATGCCGCGCGTTTATCCAGATCCATCAAAACATCGTAGGCTTCGCCGATTTCCTTGAATTTTTCTTCGGCGTGCGGGTCGTCCGGATTTTTATCCGGATGGAATTTGACCGCGAGCTTGCGATAGGCGCGCTTCACTTCTTCCTCGGAGACATTTCGCTGAACACCGAGGACGTCGTAGTAGTCTCGCTTCTTCGTAGCCATTTTACGTATTTGTCATCCTGAGCGCAGCGTTAGCGAAGGCGAAGGTTCTCTACTTTCAAGTCTTAAGTGGCGCCAAACTCAAACGTGCAAAGTAAGAGATTCCTCGACTCCGCTCGGAATGACAAACGGCGATTTATTTCGCCGGGCCCGAGGAAACGACGACGGTTGATGGCCGCAACAATCTGTCCTTGAGACGATAACCGCGGCGGGTTTGGCGAATGACCGTTCCTTCCGGAAACTCATCGCTCGGTTCATGCGCAATCGCTTCGTGCAGGTTGGGATCGAACTTCTGGCCGACTGCTTCGATCGGCTGCAATCCGTTTTCGGCCAAAAAATCGTTAAGTTGTTTGAGCACGAGGTTCATTCCGGAATAAATCGGCGAGCTTTCGCTCTCCTCGCGCGCCGCTGAAAGGCCGAGCTCGAAATTATCGACAATGACGACGAGCCGCTCAAGCAACGAGCTGTTTGCATACTTAATCGCTTCTTCTTTTTCCCGCGCACAGCGCTTTTTGTAATTTTCAAAGTCGGCCTGGCTGCGCAACGCGAGGTCGCGAAAGCGATCGAGGTCGGCCTGCAAACCGGCCATCGGATCTTCGGCTTCGATCCGGTCAACTTCCGAGAGAGCGGCCGGTTTTTCAGGTGACGATGTCGATCTTTCCTTCGCGAGGTCAGGCTTATTCGCCTCTTTGGATTCGGTCACGGGAACTTTTTTCATGTCTTTCGGATTGCGATCAAAGTGATGTCGTCATTTTGCGGTTGCGAACCGACGAAGTTTCGTAAGTCGTCGATCAATCGTGTGACGATAGCCGGGGCGCCAGCCATTGCGCTCGCGCGCACCGATTGGATCATCCGTTCGACGCCGAATTCGTCTCCTTCCGGGTCAATCGCTTCCGTCACTCCATCGGTATAGAGGACCAGGCAATCGTCGCGCTCGAGCGGGACGGCGACGTCGCTGGTGAGCCTATCGAAGACATTTCCGCTGTCAATTCCGAGAACCATACCCGGCGGCTTTAAAGGCGTGACGGTTTGCGAAGAACTTTTATAGAGCAACGGCGCGTCGTGCCCGGCGCGCGAGAGTATCACGCCATTGTGCGCGTGATCGAGAATGAGATACGCCATGCTGATAAACATGTCCTCCTTGATGTCGGGGTAAAGTTGGCGATTCACCTTTTGCAAAACATTCGCCGGCGAAGGATTCTGCGCCGCTTGACTGCGCAAAACACTGCGGCAAATCGCCATGATAAGGGAGGCGGGGACACCTTTGCCGGAAACATCGGCAATCGCCACGCCGAGCCGTTGATCGTCCACCTTGATGTAATCGAAGTAATCACCGCTGACCTGACGGGCGGGAACATTGATTCCGCTGATCTCAAACCCATTCACTGCCGGAGCTTCAGCGGGCAGCAGGATGCGCTGGATATCACGTGCAATTTCGAGTTCGTGATCGAGCCGTTTCTTTTCGTTCGCTTCCGAGTAGATGATGGCATTGTAAAGGGCAAAGGCAGATTGCTCGGCAATGGATTTGAACACCACAAAATCGCTTTGCGAGAACGGTACGCCCATCGGGCCATTGGCCAATGCGAGCAAGCCCATGTTTTGTTTACCGTAAAGCAGCGTGCTAACCATCATTGAAGCGGTGCCGAACGACGTGTCGCGCAACTTTGCCAGTTCTGGAACCTCGGAAAGCTCATTCAAACAGACCGACTGTCCTGCTTGCCAGACCCGTCCAATCGTCCCCTCACCGAGCGGGACGGAATGAAGGCGCAGATAACTCTCCAGCGCAATGGGCGTGGCCGCGGCTTGTTGCAGGATGTCGGCTGGAACTTCAACAAGGGGCGGGCAGCCTTTGGAAATGAACGCCGGGACCAGCTTCGCGCCCGTGCGATCGGCCATGTAAAGCGCGCCGCCGTGGGCGTCGAGGATGCGCGTCGCTCCTTCGACAATCAGTCGATGCAGGTCATTGGGCCGGATCGTTTCGCTGAAGGCTTCCCCGAGTCCGTGCAAGAAATCGAAGACGAGCGTCTCCTCGACTTGAATTTCTTCTTTCGAGCGTTCCAGCGTCCGGATCCGCCGGGCCTGCCGTTGCGCGGTATAGATCCACCCTGCGACAGACGCGAGCAGCAGTCCGAAGAGAAGGATCGGCCACATGGTCACGGCGCCCGCTTACTTCGAGGCTGTCTCGTGATGAAGGTCTTGCTTTAGATAATCGAGGACGTCCTTGAAACGGAAAAAATTTTCCGGCGCCGCCTCGCAAAGCGCTTCGTGCGCTTCCAGCATCGTTTTCGCTTGCTCCTGCTTTTTCTCCGACGACTCGCCGCTGGATTTTTGCCGAAGCGATTCGCACTCCGGTGCCGACGCACCATTGGCATGAATGCTGAAGATTTGATCAAGACCGAGACCGGAAAGGAGCTCGCGGCTACGATTTCCGCAATGAACGACATGAAGATGACCGCGGCCGAGCTCCTTCAATCGCAGCGCCACGCCTGCCATTGTGCCCATGAACGTCGAATCCATCATCGCGCAATTAGCCAGATCAATCACAAATTCGCGGTAACCGCGATCGACCATTTCGCGAGCGAATTCCTTCAAGTTTCCGCTATTTAGAAAACTTCCCTTACCTTCTACCTTCACCCACACGGCTGGACCGTTGACCCCTACTTGAATCGATGACTCCACGGCTGATCAATTAAGATACAAGATCGACACGCAGGCTGTCAAACCTCGGACCCGACACAGGGGCAGGATTCGACTGAAATGCATCGTAAAGACTTACCTTCAAAGCCGACGTTCAGAGTGGCTCATTCCCACAAATAAGATCGGTTTTCCGCCACAACCTGGCCGTTTTCGATCAACAAGCACCGCCACGCGATCACGCGTCCATCGTCGAAATAATCGTCACCGACTACTTTGAACTCCGTTTTATGATTACCGTGAACATTCGGATATGAAATCTCCTGCGCCTGAACAAGGGCATGCAGCTTCTCCTGCCGGTACTCGAGGCGCACGGTAAGATCGGCCGGCCGTTTGGCGCGCCAAAAGAAATCGAAATAGTTACCAAAACGCTGATGTTGATCGAGAGAGGTCACCGCGCCGAAGAGGCGATAGTGTCGTTCGAACGCAATCGAGGAATCCTCGGTCACGATGGTGTTCTGCGGCGCCGTGCTCGAGCGCGCTCCCGGCGAAAGACTGCTCGCTTTCCTCGGCGCCCCTTGTTTCGGCGCTTTCTCGCTGAGCAAATAAAGTTGCGTCTTTCGAAACTCGAAATCTTTATTCAAGGCAAACGGCAGCGGCGTCACTTTTACGAGCAACTTCGGCTCCTCGGCGGCGCCAACCAGAGCGCTTAGGCAAAAGATTAAGCCCACCGATGTAGCGCCAAACTTCATTGGCTAAATGAAAACGGTTCCAGCGCGGCTTGTCAATGCAGGCCGATTGTCGATGAAACAATGTTTCGCTCCATTGCCATCCGCGCATAAATTTTCGCGTGATGGATGTTCGTTATGAGCGCGGCGTTTATTTACCGAAACACGATTTATGGCTCGACCCGTGGGATGCAAAGCGTCTTGCCTTCGTCTCACACGCGCACAGCGATCACATCGCGCTGCATGCCGAAATCATCCTCTCCGAAGGCACCGCCCGCTTAATGCAGGCGCGTCTTCCCGGAAAGCGAAAGGAGCACATCCTGCCTTTTGGCGAACAACGGCGTGTGCACGATGTCGATCTCATGCTCTTGCCGGCCGGGCACATCTTTGGTTCCGCGCAAATTTTTCTCCAGACCGAAAACGAATCGCTCCTTTACACCGGCGACTTCAAATTGCGCCGCGGAAAATCCGCCGAAGCAACGGAATGGGCGTGCGCCGACACACTCATCATGGAAACGACCTTCGGGCGGCCGCGCTACCGTTTTCCACCGACCGAGCAGGTTGTCGATCAAATCGTTGCCTTTTGCCGAAAAACGATCGGCGATGGCGGAGTGCCCGTCCTGCTCGGCTATTCGTTAGGCAAAGCGCAGGAAATTCTTTGTGCGCTCGAAGGCGCGGATCTTATGCCGATGCTGCACGGCACGGTCTTTCAAATGACGCGCATTTACGAGCAGTTCGGCCAGTCGTTTTGCAAATACCTGCGCTACGATGCAAATGAAGTCGCGGGCAAAGTTCTTATTTGCCCGCCGAGCGCAAACCGGTCACGCATGCTGGAGAAAATCGCGCGCAAACGTGTCGCCATGATCAGCGGCTGGGCGGTCGACCCGAATGCGATTTATCGCTATCAAGTTGATGCCGTATTTCCTCTTTCGGATCACGCCGATTACGACGATCTCATTCGTTATGTCGATCTTGTGCGGCCGAAACGCGTGCTTACCCTCCACGGCTTCGCCGCCGAGTTTGCGCGCGATCTGCGAGAAAAAATCGGCGTCGAGGCATGGGCGCTGAGCGAAGAAAATCAACTCGAATTAACTCTCGGAACTTTTCGCGCGACAAGGCGGGAGGGCGAGGCTTCCGCCGAGCCGAATAGCAATACTTCCAGCACTGGCGGCTCAGCAGGAGCTTCGCCCTCCCAATCGCCAATCGATTCGGAGTTTCGAGCCTTCGCGGAGATCGGCGAAGCACTCGCTGCGACACCGGCGAAGTTGGAAAAGGCTCGGCTGCTCTCAGATTATTTGCGCACGCTCCATTCGGATCAACTTCCGATCGCGACGACGTATTTAACGGGAAATCCATTTGCGCAAAGCGACCTGCGCACCGTGCAAATAGGAGGCTCGATCATTTATCGCGCCATCATGAGCGCGGCGAAATTGAGCGAAGCGGAATTTCGCCGTATCGCACACAGCCACGGCGACATCGGCAAGACGGCGTTCGAGGCGCTCGATGGCCGCACGCAGTCGGAATCGTTCACGATTTTGCAATCGAAAGAATTTTTTGAGCAACTCCAAAAGGCGCGTGGACCGATCACCAAGACCGAATTGCTGCAAAAGCGATTGTCGGTCTTGTCCGCGCGCGAAGGTCAATACGTCGTCAAGATTTTGACCGGCGATTTACGAATCGGATTGCGCGAAGGCTTGGTCGAGGAAGCAATCGCCAGAGCGTTCGAAGCTCCGCTCGACGATGTGAAGGAAGCGAACATGCTTCTGGGCGACATCGGCGCGACCGCCCTGATTGCCTCGCAAAACGAATTGCATCGCGCCGAGTTGTCGATCTTTCGACCGATCAAATGCATGCTGGCAAGTCCCGAGCCGACTGCGGAAGCGATTTGGGCGCGATTTGTCCAGCCTAAGGATTCTGCCGCCGGGACGCCGGCAGCTACAACCGTTTACGCGGAAGATAAGTTCGATGGCATTCGGGCGCAGTTGCATCGCAATTCGAAGCGGGTTGAGATTTTCTCGCGCGATCTGAAGCGCGTCACCGATCAATTTCCGGAACTGGCTGAGCAGGCGCGCAAGTTCGATGTCGATCTTATCCTCGACGGCGAAATCGTCGCGCTTGCGCATGGACGCAAGTTGACCTTCTTCGATCTGCAAAAACGGCTCGGCCGGAAAATAGAGGGCGCGGATTTGTTTGCCGGCGCATCGGCCGATGTTCCGGTCGTGTTCATCGCCTTCGATCTTCTTTGGCTTGATGGCCGTTCGTTATTAAAAATCCCGCTGCGCGAGCGACGCGAACTTCTGCGTCAGTTGCGATTGCCTTCGCAATTTCAAGTAGCAGGAACTTTTCCGGCCCAGTCGGCTACAGAAATCGAACAGATTTTCCAGCAAGCGCGAAAACGTTCAAACGAAGGATTGATGGTCAAAGATCCGGAAAGTTTTTATACGCCTGGACGGCGCGGTTTGTTCTGGTTCAAATTAAAGAAAGAGCTGGCCACGCTGGACGTGGTGGTGGTCGCTGCGGAGCTCGGCCATGGCAAACGCAACAACGTCTTGAGCGATTACACGTTTGCGGTGCGCGACGAAACAAGCGGCGAACTTTTGCCGATCGGAAAAGCCTACAGTGGCCTGACCGACGTCGAGATCGTGGAATTGACCGAGCATTTCAAACAAAACACGATTGTCGATCGTGGCCGCTATCGCGAAGTGAAACCGGAGATCGTGCTCGAGGTCGCTTTCGATTCCATTCAACCGAGCACACGTCATGCAAGCGGCATGGCGCTGCGCTTTCCGCGGATCAAAGCGATCCGGCACGACAAAAATGTCGACGCCATCGATACGCTCGCGTACGCGCGCGGACTAGCGGCGCAACACACTGGGACTGTTTAAAGTCATTACGGCGTTGCCGACGGCGAAGGCGAAACGCTTGCTGCTGTTTCGGTTGATCCCTCACGCTCACCCGCGCGTTTATGCTTCTTCTTTTCTTGTTTGTTGCGGGGCTCAGGTGCGGCAACGCCAACAGACGGTGAAGCTGATGGCGTCACGCTGCCAACTGGAGTGGCAAAAGCTTCAGCGGTTCACCTGATGCTCAATCTCGGCGTTGCGTTCCGCTTCAGTTTGCTGTTTTTGACACGAACAAAACAGCGTGAGAAGACCGATCGATGGCAAAGCAAAAACTCTCTTCATGTCCGCTTTAGACTGCGATCTCGTTTTGTTATTCGAAAAGCGGTCATGGTGCTGCCGGCGAGGGCGAACCGGGTGGAATGACGATGACGTTCTCGATTTTGTCGCGACGCCATCGCTGCACGTTGGCGTAAAGTGCCAGCAGCGCCATCGCCACAACGATCACGAGCATGACTAGGAGCGCGCTTTTGGGAATTCGCGACGACGAGGGTTCTGCTCGAGGAGGCGGCGGCAGATTCACTCCCGAAGTATGGATGTCGATCTTCGCCGCGTAAAGCGATTGTCGATTTTGCGCACCGGCAACTCAAGCGTCGCGATTGCGTCCATGACGCGCCGGCTGAGACGTGCGTAAAGATCTCTGCCGGCAGTTTCGAAATCTCGATCGGAAAAATAAATCGGCTCGCCGACGACGATGGTAATTCTGCGCCAAAAATGGACTTTCCCGCCGATGGGCCAGGCTTTGAAGGCCCCAAAAATTCGCATCGGCATGACCGGTGCGTGCGTTTTCACGATCACCAGCCCGAGCCCGGGTAACGCCGGCTGTAAATTTCCGTCAGGTGTGCGCGAGCCTTCTGGAAAGACGAGCACGCCGTCGCCGGCACGCAAAATTCGGATTAGCGCCTTGAGTGCGCCGCGGTCGTTCCCTTCGATCTCGACCGGGATGACGTTGAGTTTCGGCAACAGCCAGCGGAGAACCGGGGTTTTCATCAAAGATTTTTTCGCGAGAAAATAGATGGCGCGATCGCATGCATTTCCCGCCAGCGGTGGATCAAAGAAACTCTGGTGATTCATGGCGAGAATCACCGGGCCGGTTTGAATCATCCGCTCCCGATGAACTATACGGAAGCCGAAGAAGAGTCGCGCAAGCAGACGCGAAAAGTGGTAACCAAGCCAGTAGTACGGGTTCATTGGTTGAAACAGTGGAGGCGTTAAAGCGGCAGTCCCTTCAGCTTCAGTCGTTCGACGATTTTATCGATCACCTCCTCAATCGTGAGGTGGGAAGTGTCGATGACCTGCGCATCCGGAGCGACAGTGAGCGGCGAGGCTCGGCGTGAAGAATCGGCGCGATCTCGCGCGGCGATTTCATCGCGCTGACCTTCGGCCACGCGGCGGCGAAAACGCACCTCGGGCGAAGCGTCGATGTAAAACTTGCCGGGCGTATGAGGAAAAACTACCGACCCGATGTCGCGGCCTTCTATGACCACATCGTGAGCGCGCGCATAATTGCGCATTTTCTCCGTAACAATTTTGCGCACCTCTGGAACGGTGCTCACTCGCGAGACCGCCTTGTTTACCAGATCATCGCGCAAATGGTTAGTTGGATCGACATCGTCGATCCAAACGCGCGACTCGTTGTTCTTGAGACGACAACTGATCTGCGCCGACTCAACCGTTCGCGCGATTCGCCCTCCGTCATCTGGACCGATGCCACGCCGGAGCATATACCAGGTGATGGCGCGGTAGATTGCGCCTGAATTGACGTAGACAAAGCCCAGCCGCCGCGCGAGTTCGCGCGCTACGCTGCTCTTTCCGGAAGCAGCCGGGCCGTCAATCGCAATCACGCGATGAAAATCGGGCATGATTGATAGGTTATTTCGATGCGAAGATTACGCAGATAAGTTCCAGATGCGCGATTGCAAACGCGATGCCTGCGCGACGATTACTCTGGCTCGAGACGCGCCGGTGAGAGCGACCCAATAACCGGCGTGCTCGTGCGCATTCGTTTTGGATTGGTGAATTCTTCGAGTGCGGTTTCGAAGCCCGGGTAAGACTCGCGGACGCAATCGGCATCCTGGACGATCGTTTCGCCGTCAGCGAAAAGACCAGCCACAGCAAACGCCATGGCGATGCGATGATCGCCGAAGCTGGCAACGCGCGCGCCGCGCAGAGGAGCGGGACCATGAATTTCGAGCCCGTCACTCATCTCGATAATCTGCGCGCCCATGGTGCGCAGATTGTGGGCGATGGCAGCTACGCGATCGGTCTCCTTAACGCGCAACTCCTGCGCATGGCGGATGATGGTTGTGCCGTTTGCCAGCGCACCGGCGATCGCCAGCACGGGCAGCTCATCGATGAGCTGCGGCACTTCTTTTCCCTGAATGACCGTGCCTTTGAGCGGGGCGCCTGTGACTTCAACGATCCCACGGGGTTCAAGTTGATCGACATCCTCGACGGCTTCGCGCACTTGCGCTCCCATTCGCACCAGCACCCCGAGCACCGCCGTGCGCGTGTCATTTAACCCGATATCGCGCACAAGCAGATGACCCCCTGGCTGCGCGGCCGCCGCGACCAGCCAAAAAGCAGCTGAGGAAATATCCCCTGGAATTGCGAAATCGCGCGACTCCGGCACTTGATCGCCGAAGACACTGACGCTGCCGTCGTCATCCTTTGCGGTGCGCACAAGAAAATAATTAAACATCAACTCGGTATGGCTGCGGCTGGCTGACGGCTCTTTAACCGTGGTCTTGCCTTTGGCGAAAAGACCCGCCAAAAGCACGGCGCTTTTCACCTGCGCGCTCGCAATTGGCGATTTATATTTAATACCGCGCAAAGAACCTCCATGAATACGGATGGGGGGCGTTTGTTCGGGTCCCTCAGCTAGGATGTCGGCGCCCATCTTTCGAAGGGGCGCAATTATACGATCCATCGGACGCCGATACAGGGCGGCATCGCCGACGAGGCGACTTTCAAACGTCTGCCCGGCGAGCAGGCCGGCGAGCAGTCGCATGGTCGTACCGGAATTTCCGCAATCGATTTCCTCTTTCGGCGGCGTGAGCACACGTTTCTTCCCGTGGACGACGAGCGTGTTCGGATCCGGCTGTTCGATCCTGATTCCCAACGCGCGGAGGGCGTTCACCGTGCGCATGCAATCTTCGCTCGGAAGAAAACCGCGCAGTGTGCATGGGCCGTTGGACAGCGCCGCAATAATAACGGCGCGATGGGAAATGCTTTTATCACCTGGGACGGTGATCTCAGTGTCAATTCGAGGCGCTCGTTTGACTCGCAATTCCATAGACCAATTTGAAAAAGATTCCCCAGAAGCGCGCAGCCGCGCCGCGTTTCATCCGCCGAACCGGCATCAGCATCGGAGATTAGGTGCCGTTGTCCAGTTTTCCTCCGATCGGAGAAAAATGAAATTGACGAACTTTTCTCCGATCGGCCCGTAAGGGGACAGTGCGTTTCCGTCCAGCTATGGAACGAGAAAAATTTTTCCCGTGTATGGATCCTTCACCTCCGTACCGGGCGGGAATCCCTCCACATCGACATACTTGCCAGGCGAAAAAGGACTCTCAACCACGTGCGCTTTGCCGGGAACAGGAATTCCGTAGGGATGGTCTCCCTTTTCAGTTTTGGCGGGCATGGCAGTTGGCGCCGGGGCGGCTGAAGTCTCTTCTCTGGCCACGTTCTGTGGCGGCGGCGCATTCGGGTTGAAGGGCTGCTGTTGAGGTGGGTATTCCTCGTGCCCCGCCGCAGGATACCTGGCAACGTTACGACGGACTCGCGACGGCGGCTCATCGACGTCGGAACACGATGAGATAAACAAGGCAGTTAACAGCGCAAGGGACAGCGAAAATTTCATAGAAGCTGGTTCGACGACACTATCTCGATTCTAATTCATTGCCAATCACAAATCATCTCAACGAGCGGCGGGCAGGGCGGAAATCAGGACAAGTCGAAGAGGCGCCCTGGTTTCGCGCCACCGGCATAATCCAACGCACCCGCGACATCGCAAAGATCGACATCTATACGGTAGCGGGCCGTACTTGCTCCGAATCCAAGAAGAGATGCTGAAGAAATCCGAAGGACAGATTTTAGTTGTCGATGATGACGCGGCGAGCCGGAGGATTCTTGTCCGAACACTTTCGTCCGCCGGTTACGACTGTCGCGAATCAGACAGCGGGATCGAGGCGCTGAAACTAGTGCAGCACGAGCAACCCTCGCTTCTCCTGCTCGATTTCGATATGCCGGCGCTCAATGGGGCCGAGGTCCTCAAGCGGCTGCGATCGAACAACGATCCGGCGGTCGCCCAGATTCCCGCGATCATGTTGACCGGCCACGGCGGCGAAGAAAGCGAGGTGCTTTGCCTCGAAGCCGGGGCGGACGACTTCGTAACCAAACCGATCAATGCGGCGGTCTTGCGCGCACGTATCGAGACTCAACTCCGGCTGCGCTCCATGCGCCGCCAATTGCAGCAACAAAACGATGAGCTTGAAGAGTGGCGACGCAACCTGGAACGCGACCTGGCCGCCGCCCGCCTGACCCAACAATCACTCATTCCACAAAAGCCGCCTGAGCTGGCGGGATGGGAGGTTGCCGACTGTTATCGGCCTGTCATCCAGGTGGGCGGTGACATTTACGGCTGGCTGCGGGTGCCAGATGGCCGGATTTTATTCTGGATTGCTGATGCGACCGGCCACGGGGCGTCCGCCGCGCTTCTCACAGCGCTGGCAAAGCTTCTCTTTCATCACGGCAGCGCCGAACACAATGCGCCGGCATCGCTTATGAAAGCGGTGAATGACGACTTCCGCAGTATTTTTGGGGCGCGCTCCTTCATGACGGCAATGTGCGTGGCGCTCGATCCGGCAACCGGACGCGCGAGCGTGGTCGGCGCAGGACACCCGCCGCTCATGATTTCGCGTCATGACGGCACGAGCGAGTCCATTCCTTCGGTGGCGCCGCCTTTGGGTCTGGTGGAACACGCGCGATTCAGCGAGACGATTGTCGATCTTGCACGTAGGGACGCCTTCGTTTTGTACAGCGACGGCTTGTTCGGCGTCCCCCGCGGCGAACAGCGGCGGCTCACGCCAGAGCGACTGGCCGAGATGCTCGACTCCACCGCGCCCACTGCCGAAGCCCTCTTGACGCGTCTTTTGCAGCGAACGGCATCGGGCCATGACGATCAGATCAAACCGGACGACGTGACAGCGATAGTAGTGCGCCGGGCGGCCTAAAAAAATGTTTTGTTTCATCAAAATTAGTATTGCCCTGTAACGAGCGAAGCATTAATCAGCCTTTATGCCGAAAACCAAAAAGACTCCTTCCAAACGCAAACCGAATCCTGCCTTCATGCGACCGGTCCAACCTGACGACAAGCTTGCCGCCATCGTCGGGTCACAGCCGCTACCGCGTTCCGAGCTTACCAAAAAGCTTTGGAACTATATCAAGAGGCACGGCTGTCAGGACAAAAAGAAAAGAACCATGATCAACGCGGACGACAATCTCAGGCCGGTATTTAACGGCAAGAGCCAGGTCAGCATGTTCGAGATGACGAAACTCGTCTCGGGACATATTCGCTAAATCGCGGAACTGCTTTGAGCCTGGCGCTGTAGCGCCGGGATACTGTTTATGCGCGCCGCCGGGGTCGGGTCCCCGCGAGGATCGTGCTTTGCGTTCTTGCGCTGGGCGACGGTTTAGTCGAAGTTGCTGGTGTGAAAAACTATCGATCGATCCTTTTCGCTGCCGCAGCCATCGGTTTTGCCGCTGGCAGCTCCGTGCAAGCTGCGCCGGAATGGCTGACCGATTACAAAAAAGCGCAGCAAGAAGCCAAGACGAGCAACAGACTGCTGCTGGTTGATTTCACCGGCTCGGATTGGTGCGGCTGGTGCATCAAACTCGACAAAGAAGTTTTCTCCAAACCTGAATTCAAAGACTACGCAAACAAAAACCTGGTGCTGATGGAAGCAGATTTCCCTCGTGCGAAAGCACAGGCCGTCGGCCTAAAGAAACAAAACCAGGAACTTGCTCAGCAATATCAGATTCAAGGTTTTCCGACAATCATTGTCTTGAATGGTGATGGCCAAAAGATCGGTGAACTCGGGTATATGGAAGGCGGAGCGACCACCTTCATCGCCGAGCTGGAAAAATTGCGCAAAGGCTGAGCGCCGATGTCGATCTTCGCGACTCCGAAACGATTCGCGAGCCCCGATCATTCCGGGGTTGTCGATCTTAACGCACTTTGCTGGCTTGGAAGGCGCGTTGCAGCACGTCCGCGAGTTCGCGCCGCGTAAACGGTTTCGGCAAGGCGCCGCGAAATCCGTAGGCCAGGAATTCTGAGAGGGCGGCCTCGTCGGAGTAGCCGCTGCAAATGATCGCAACGACCTGTGGATCGAGACTACGCAACCGTTCGATCGTCGCGAGGCCACCCATGCCTCCACGGATTGTCGCATCAAGAATCACGGCATGAAAATTTTCGCCGCGGCGTAAAGCGCGCTCGTAAAGTTTCACCGCTTCGAGTCCATCGGGTACGGCGGTAACGTCGTAGCCAAGCGATCCAAGTAACTGAGAAGTGAGTTCGCGAACGGCCGCTTCATCGTCCATCACCAGAACGCGCTGTTGATTAAACAAGGTTTGTTCCGCTGTCGGCGGCCCAGAGGTCTCGAGCTGTTCGCCAGCAGCCGGGAGATAAAAAACAAATGTCGATCCTTCCGGCGAAGAACTCTCCAAATGGAGCAAACCGCCATGTTTTTTTACGATCGAATAGCTGATCGCGAGACCCAAACCACTTGCCGTCGGTTTGGTTGTGAAATAGGGATCGAAAATTCTGGTCGCGAGTTCTTCTTGAATACCAGAACCGCGGTCGGCGATCGTAATTTTGACATAACGTCCCGCCGGCAGCAGAGCACCGGGCTTTTCTTCAGGTTCGCTATTGCGGGCCGCAATGTTAACAGTGCCGCCATGAGGCATCGCCTCGCGCGCATTGATTACAAGCGCGTTTACGACCTGCTCGATCTGGCCCGGATCGACATTCGCCTTCCAAAGATCAGCCGGGATGTCCATCTCAGCGCGCAAATTGGAACCGTAAAGGGAGAATTCAGCGGCGCGGCTAAGCAATTCCGCGACCGAGGCAACCCGTTTGAGCGGCGCGCCGCCTTTTGAGAATGTGAGCAATTGACTCGAAAGACGGGCGGCGTGTTGCGCGGCCTGGCCTGTCTTGGAAAGATACGAGAGCAAACTGCGCGCGTCGCCCGGCGCTTCAATCTGCGCCAGGCCAATATTTCCCGAGATGACGGTCAAAATATTATTGAGATCATGCGCGATACCGCCGGCGAGAGTCCCGAGAGATTCGAGTTTGCTCGTGGTAAGCCGCTTTTCTTCAATCGATTTGCGCTCACTGACATCACGCAAAAAGACCGACATGCCTCTCCCGCTCGGATACGCGTGAACCTCAAACCAAACTTTGCCCGAGGCGTCGCTGGCCTCGAATTCTATCGGCACTTGCTCAGTCATGACCTGGCGATAATTCATCTCAAAAGGCGCCCCAATCAGCTGCGGGAATTCCTTCCAAAGTTCCTTTCCGATCAGCTCGGTGCGGCCGCGTCCGAGGAGAGTCTCCGCTTCCGGGTTCAGATATGTAAAATTCCAAGCGTAATCGACCGCAAAAAATGCATCCATCGTCTTCTCTAAAATCTCGCTCGTGGTGCGGGCCGATTCCTCGAGGGCGGCGCGGGCCTGATTGCGTTCAGCCAACTCTCGGATTTGCCGCTCCGCCACGGCAAGCCGGATGTTTAACAATGCGAGATCGAGCGGCTTGGTTAGATAATCGTTCGCGCCTGCGGCCAATGCCCGTTCCGAATCCTCCGTGTCTTGCCGTGCCGTGACCAAAAGAATAAACATTTCATCGCCGCGCGGCTGCGCGCGCAATTCCTGGCAAAGCTCAATTCCGCTCTTGCCAGGCAACATCCAATCCAGAATCAGGAAGGGGAATGTCTGTACCACCAGCGCCTTTTCGGCCTCCTCCACACTGCTGACCGCGACGACCTCGTGGCCGCGCCGCTTGAGGAGTCGTTGCAGACTTTTGCGGCTCTCCTGGTGATCCTCAACGAGTAATATTTTCATTCCTGGAGCATTTTTCCGACAGCGGGCTCCCCGTTCACGGTTTTTACAAGGCTGAGCCGAAGCACACCAGTCGCCCGGCCTATAAGGGAGCAAGATGACTGCCAACGCGTGATGCGATTCGCTCACGGAACGGTTTTCGCGATGCGTGCCCATCGCACGCTCATAACCTTGCGTTGGGAGCGGCCTCTGCTAAATACACGCATCCCGTTCGCCGCTTCCACTCATGTTCGTTTCCCGTCTGCTCTTCGTCTGTTTCCTCGGACTCCTTGCAACACATCGCATCTGCGCGGAAACCACCACCGCAGCCAAAGTTTCCGAAAAAAATAAGCCATCCGCGCCGGCGGAGCCTCGCATTACGTTTAGTTCGGTGCATGTCGATGGACCGTATATCGCGACGACTTTTGACGATGGGCCCAGCGCAACGCTCACGCCAAAACTGCTCGATCTTCTCGCAGCCCATCACATCAAAGCCACTTTTTTTGTGATCGGCGAAAATGTTGCCGAGCACCCTGAGATCGTTGAGCGCGCCGCGCACGAAGGTCACGAAATCGGAAATCATAGTTGGTCGCATCCGAACTTTGCAAAAATGTCCGATGAAGGCGTGCGTCGGGAACTGCGACGAACGGACGATGCAATCAAAAGCGCGATCGGAGCACGGCCAACTTTGCTGCGCCCGCCTTACGGCTCGCTCACCGCACGACAAAAACGTTGGATCCACGATGAGTTTGGATATCAGATCATTCTTTGGGATGTCGATCCGCTGGATTGGAAACGCCCAGGCCCGGCGGTGGTTTGCAATCGCATCTTGAAAGAGACACGCGCCGGTTCGATTGTCTTGTCGCACGATATTCATCCCGGAACGATCGAGGCCATGCCGCAGACGTTCGATCAACTCGAGGCAAAAGGTTTCAAATTCGTTACTGTGTCGGAATTGATTCGCATGGCGCGTCCCGAGCCAGCAAAGGAGCGCGCGAAAGTTCCGGCGACTGCCGCTACTCCACAGCCAGCATCGACAAATTCATTGCCATCGCCCAGCGGTTAATATCGCCGGCCTGATCGCCTCCATGGGCTCCTCGCGAACACCCTTATCGTACCGAGCCGAAGAACTTCAGCGAACCTTTAATGGGCTGTCGGCCCGGCTCAATCAGGGAAACGAGACGCCGATCTGCTTACTTACTTTTTCGCGGCGGCCGGCTTTTGCTGCGCGAGCTGCTGTTCGAGTTGTCGCCTGGCGATGACGAAGTTGTTGTTTTCACCGTAGCTGCGCCAGGGCCCCGGCGGCACATCGCGCACTTCGACAAACTGCCAGTCCGTTACATCCGTTGGTGCAAGCCCAAGGTAATCGCGAATCGCCGGAGAAACGTCCAGTCCCGCGCCATGGTTTAGATTCGGCTTTGGGCGTTCGTTTTGAAAAACGTATTGAAAATGGTCGGTGCGGAACGGACCGCAATCTTCCCACTGTGCGTAACACGTTCGATTGCCCTTGCGGATAGCGATCCAGCGATGCTGGCAAACGGAATGCCCCGCCTCAGTATAGGCCTGTTTAAACCACGGGATGACCAGCGGCGCCTCTGGCTTAAACTGACCATGCGTGACGTCATTGTAGGGCAGCGCACAGTAAAATGGATTTTGCCGCGGTACGAAGGCGACCGGAATGTAGTTTCGCCGCGCTGAAGAATCGGGATTGTCGAAGCCGCCGTAATTGCCCGTCCAGTCTGCGTCCCACGAGCTTTTGTAATTAGGCACCGGATTGTTCCCGCCCGCCTGTTCTCCGATCCAAAACACGGTGGTTACGATGTTAGTTTTCCACGCGAAACGCGTTGTCGCCGGGCGCGAGGACGTTGGAATAAACACCTGTGGCTCTACTTTGACCAGCGCTTGCTCGCGCAATTTCATCGCGTACTTGGCAAAATCGGCCGCCGTCGCGTATGGCGAAGTGGATTGGTCCTCGGCTTTAACCGCGCCCGCTATCGCGAGAGCGAAACAAAGCGGTAACAGCCTCTTCATAGTGCAAATAGCCCGACCCCTTTATCCGATTAACGCCCTATAGGCAAGCCTTTTTCACGAGGGGAAAACCGATGCCCAGGTTGGATTACCGACTGTTAAAGCACTATCCATTCCACGTTCAGCCACGGCTGAGCAGCGTGTCGCGCTTGAATTGCCGATCTTCTGTTTCGGGATGGTCCAGGGTAAAGTGA
>CATPAW010000218.1 GCA_955652255.1 uncultured Chthoniobacterales bacterium
CCATTCTGAATTGTTCAACCGGTCATTTCCGCGCAGATCCCGGATGCGACCGAGCACCTTCTCTTTGCGATCGGGAAAATGTTCTTCGAGCCAGCGCTCGAAAAGCGGCGCGACTGCCCATGGCAAACGCACGATCGTGTATCCGGAAAATTGTGCGCCAGCTTGCGCGCATGCCTCAAGGATTTTTGGTGCTTCATGGTCGGTTAGTCCCGGGATAATCGGCGCCACCATCACGCCGACAGGGATCCCCGCGGCGCGAAGTTGCTTGACCGCATCCAAACGCGCTTCGGGTGAAGATGTGCGAGGTTCGAGCACACGTTGCAATTTTGGCTCGAGCGACGTGATGGAAATGTTCACCGCGGCCGCGTTGAACTTCGCCAGCTCTTGCAAAAGATCGACATCTCGCGTCACGAGGCGGTTCTTCGTAATGATCGCAACCGGGTTGCGAAATTTTGCGAGCACTTCAAGACAGCCTCGTGTGATTCGCAGCTGTTTCTCGACCGGCTGATACGGATCAGTCACACCACTCATCACGATCACTTGCGGTTGCCAGTGCCGCGATTCGAGTTCCGCGCGCAATAATTCCGGCGCGTCCGTTTTCACCATGATTTTGTTCTCGAAATCGAGCCCGGCGGAAAACCCGAGATATTCGTGCGTCGGCCGCGCGTAACAATAAATGCAACCGTGTTCGCAGCCCCGATAAGGATTCACACTCGTTTCGAAACCGACGTCCGGGCTGTTATTGCGCGTGATAATCGTCTTCGAGCCGTCACGAAAATACTGGGTCGCGCCGCGCGGCCGTTCCTCCTCTTCCGCAGGATCGACATCGACAACATCGGTAAGATCGACATGCAACTTCTCGAAACGATTGGCCGGATTAGCTGAGGTCCCGCGGCCGTAGATTAGCAGGGTCATGCGACATGTTCGCCTGAACATCTCTACCTGTCTATCCCCTTTTGCCGCTCGGATTCTAATGATGTTCTGGCGACGCTCCGTTACCTTGACTCCCGTGCCATTTGCTCGAAGCTGCACACCACTTTAGCTGACGAGTTCCCGTGCTCTTTAAATCCAAACGCCAACCCACCGACAAGTTGGATTTCATCATCGCAGGCGCGCAAAAGGCTGGCACGAGCGCGCTGGCCGACTTCCTCGAGGGCCACCCAACGATCGCGATGCCGCACAAAGACGAGTTGCATCGGACCGTTCAGCCGGCCCGCCACTTTTTTGATGATGAAGAACGTTTCGCCAGGAACGAAATTGATTACGCCCCCTTACAACGAGGCTGCGCGCGGAAGCACGATTCGACTCTCCTTGGCTCCTGCACCCCAATTTACATCTATTGGAAAACCGCCATGGAGCGGATTTGGAATTACAACGACGAAGTCAAGCTTCTCATCTTGTTGCGCAATCCAGCCGATCGCGCCTTTTCGCATTGGAACATGCAACGAGACAGAAATCTGGAGAGTCTCGACTTTATGGATGCAGTGCGGGAAGAAAAACGCCGCGCTCAGGAAGCACTCTCGCTGCAACTACGCAAATTTTCGTACGTGGATCGCGGTTTCTATGCCGGGCAAATTGAACGAGTGTTCCATTATTTCCCACGCGATCAAGTTGAGGTCATTAAGTTTGAAAACTTCCGGCGCGACTCGCGTGGGACTCTGGATGCAGTCTGCGCGTTTCTCGGCATTGAGCCGCTGCAAAATCTAAACAATGTCGAAAACAATTCGACGCCTTACGCGCGCACCATGACCAGGAGCGAACGAGAAGTCCTTGTCGATCTTTACAAGGCTGACATCAAGCGCCTCGAAAAACTTCTCGGCTGGGACTGTTCCGATTGGAAAAAAGTGTGATCTTTGGGCGCGAAGCTGCTCGTCGCGGCTACCGCCTGGGCCGAGCACCAGTTAGATTTCCGGAGGGGTGGCAGAGCGGTTGATTGCGCCGGTCTTGAAAACCGGCAGGCCGAAAGGCCTCGTGGGTTCGAATCCTACCCCCTCCGCCATTCAATTTGCGATTTTCGATGTCCGATTTTCGATTTGTCGACATAGCAAGTACTCGACAAGGATCGCGCAAAGAATTCCTAAAATCGCTGCGCAAACCACGTCCGATAAATAATGTGCGGCGACGTAGATGCGCGAGAAGCCAATCAAAATTGGGATTGGCAGACACGCGAGGCCGATCCGCCAGCTCGCGAGCACTAGCACGGCAAAAAATGCCGCGGAAGCAGCCGTGTGACCGGATGGGAATGCCTGATAATTCGAACTAAATTTCAATCCGTTCCAGACTTCTTCCGTTTTCACGGATGGTCGTGCGCGACCGCTAGCGATTTTGACGACCCTGGCAGCAGCACCAGCGACCGCAAGCGCGAGTAACATCGACAGGAAAATGCACGTCCATTTCTTGTTGCCGCGCCACCACGCGATCGCGAGCAACGTGATACCAAGCGCAAAATGTTCGGTCCAATCACCCAACCGGCTCACATTGCGCATAAAATTCTTCGCCAGTCGGCTTTGATGTTGGGCCATGAAATTTCGCACCGCATCATCGAAGTAGAATGCGGCCGCAATAACGATTGCGACAAGCGCGATGCCGATCAGCCAATAAAAAACGAGCCGGTGCTTCACAAATAAGTTCCCGTCACATTTGCCCGGCGCTATTTTGTGTCCGCGCTTGAAATCCGCAATCCGCAATTCCGCCTTTCTGTTTATTGGCTGCGTCCTGTTTCACGCTGCCGGCACGTGGAATCTTCCGCTCGTCGATCGGGACGAGCCGCGCTTCGCCGAAGCGTCACGCGAGATGATCGAGCGCAGCGATTACGTCATTCCTTACTTCAACAATCACTTCCGCTTCGACAAACCCCCCCTTACCTACTGGGCGCAAGTCGCCAGCTACAAAATCTTCGGCGAAAACGATTTCGCGGCGCGTTTTCCATCGACCATCGCTGCCGCGCTCATCGCATTGTTGATCTTCACCTGGGGCTTACGCATGGAGGGAAATCGCGTCGGTTGGTGGGCGGCGATCGTATTCACGCTCTCGCTCCAAACTTTCGTTCATGCGAAAGCCGCGGTCGCAGACATGTGGCTGGTGTTGTTCGTGACAATTGCGCATTGGAGCGGATACGAACTGCTACGCGCTTGCCTAACGAATGACGACAAACGTTCAACGTTCTACGTTCAACGTTCAACGTTCGATTGGCTTTGGTGGCCGATTTTCTATCTTTCGCTCGCGTTCGCTTTTCTAGCGAAAGGACCAATCGGTTGGGCGCCGCTTTTAACGGTTGGGTGCACGATCTTTTTCACAGGCAACAAGGAAGCCGCGAAGCGTTTTAAATTTCTGCGTGGCCTCGTCTTGACGCTTGCAGCTGTGGCGCTTTGGGGAATTCCCGCGCTTATTCAAACACATGGAGAATTTTTTCGAACAGGCATAGGCCGCCATGTGATTGGACGCTCGTTCGGAGCGATGGAGGGTCATGGCGCGAATTCGTTAGGCGTGTATCTCCTCCTGCTCCCTTTCTATTTTGTGACGGTTTTCGCCAGCTTTTTTCCGTGGTCGATCAAACTTCCATGGCTCGCGCGGCGGCTATGGAAAAAGCGGGACAAGATCGACAACTACCTCGTCTCCGGCGCCGCCGTGATCTTCGTTATTTTCACGCTCGTGAAAACAAAGTTGCCGCATTACACACTGCCGGCATTTCCGTTGCTCGCTCTGCTCCTGACTCGGCATCTGGCGGCAGCGCAATTCTCGACACGAACGTTTCGGAATTTTGCGGCCATGGCCGGCGTTTTGCTTTTCTGCGTCGCGCTTGTTATGCCTTCATGCGTCGCCCGATTTTTTCCTGCGGCCGATCTTTTTAAGGAATCGCGCGACGATCTTGTGACGGGAATGGAATTTGGCGCCGTCGATTTTATCGAGCCAAGCCTGGTTTGGTATTTTCGAAGCCGCGTTAAGGGATTTATGACCCCGCTGCGCCGGGACAGCGTTGGGCAATTCATGGAACAAAGCGGTCCCCGGTTTGTGGTTGTGCCGACGAATCTCGCTCCTGGTTCGCCCTCGGATTGGAAAAGATTCTCCAGCCACGGAGTTAACCTCGCGAAAGGCAAACATGTCGATCTTACACTTATGCTGAAGCCGGAGTGATGCGCTCTGTAGCCACGTCGCTGTGCGACGTGCGGCACGGTCCACAGGGCCGTGGCTACAATGCTCGCAGGTTTGCAGTTTCGCCTTCGTCTGTTAGGGGTTGCAAAACATGATCACGTTTCTGGATGGCAAACTGGTCAGTGCATTACCGACACAGGCGATTGTCGATGTTAGCGGAGTTGGCTACGAAGTCTTTATCCCGCTTTCGAGTTACGACAAACTTCCCGCGGCCGGGCAGTCGGTGCGCATCCTGACTTATCTGCATGTTCGAGAAGACGCACATGTGCTTTACGGATTCATGAGCGCGGCGGAACGCGATTTATTTCGATTGCTAGTCAATCACGTGAGCGGCATCGGACCGAAACTCGCGCTCGCGGTGTTGAGTGGAATGAGCGTGAGCGATTTCAAGAGTGCAGTCGTAAATTCGGACGTAACCGCGTTGGCCAAAATCAGCGGCCTCGGAAAAAAAACCGCGGAGCGGATCGTTCTCGAATTAAAAGATAAACTCGGCGTGGCCGCGGCGTGGGAAGCGGCGAGCGCGGCCCATGCGCCTACACCCGAGGAAGAAGAGGCAAATGAAGCGGTCCTTGCATTAATCGCGCTGGGTTACAAACAAATCGATGCGCATAAAAGCGTTCGCGAAATGCAGCAAAAAGGCGAAGCGAAATCGGCGCAGGAGCTGGTGAAGCTTGCATTGAAGCGAATGGCGGCGGGACGATGATTGCGGAAGCTGAAACCGAAAAGCTCGCCGCAATCCGTGCAGCACTTCCAAAGAAGGGACTCTTTGCCGAAAAAGATTGGTTGCTTTCGCCGGATGCGTTTCCGATCGAGAAAAAATTCGTCGCGGAACTCGAACAACTCGGACATCGGCTTTTTGTTTTTCAGCGCGCGTGCAACCAGCTTTATCAACAAAGCGTCAAAGGAAAGCAGCCCGAGTGGGTCGCGCGCTATTTGAACGCGGGCAAGCCGCCCGAGCTTGTTGAATTCTCGCGACGAAAAGAAATCCGTGACGATCTGCCCCGCGTCATTCGCCCCGACCTCATTCTTACGGAAAACGGTTACATCATCGCTGAAATCGATTCCGTGCCTGGCGGTATCGGTTTAACGGCGTGGCTCAACCAAACTTATTCGGCTTTCGACAAAGAAATCATCGGCGGCCCGGATGGAATGCTCGATGGATTCCGAAGTGTTTTGCCGAATGGCGGCGACATTGTCATTTCGCAAGAAGCCGCGACTTACCGACCGGAAATGGAATGGACCGCCCCGCGCTTGAAAGATCGACATCGTTATCTCAAATGGCGTGTAGTCGCAGCGGAAAACTACGAACCGCAGGGTGGCCGCGCCGTCTACCGGTTCTTCGAATTGTTTGATCTGCCAAACATTCCCAAGATCGACGAGACACTGCGCGCAAATGCAGAAGGTCGAATTTCAATCACGCCCCCGATCAAGCCTTATCTCGAAGAGAAAATGTGGTTCGCTCTTTTCTGGCTGCAACCGTTGCACGAATTTTGGCGGCGCGAACTGGGTGGAAAATATTTCGTCAAATTGCAGGAGGTAATTCCGTACTCCTGGCTGCTCGATCCGACGCCGCTGCCGCAGCACGCGGTGATTCCGCGCCTCGAAATTCATGATTGGCACGAAGCCGCTAAATTCAGCCAGAAAGATCGCGATCTCCTTTTGAAGGTGAGCGGATTTTCGCCGCTCGGCTGGGGCAGCCGCGGTATCGCACTTGGGGCAGATCTTCCGCACGCCGAATGGCAACGCAGGATCGACCATGCGCTCGCGACCTTCGAGTTGTCACCAACAATTCTACAGCGCTTTCACAAAGGCCGATTGTTCGAACATCGGTACTGGGACCCGGAGTTGGGAGAGTTAAAAACCATGAAGGGACGTGTTCGCCTTTGCCCGTATTTTTTTGTCGAACGCGATCGAGTGAAATTGCGCGGGGCGCTTGCCACGATCGCTCCGGCCGACAAGAAATTTTTGCACGGGATGCGCGACGCCATCCTGGTGCCGTCGCAGTCTTCCGAAAAATCGTAGCGGGACAATCGGCGGTTGAGATATGGCCGATGGCGAATGGATCGAATCGTACGTGCCGGCGCGGCTGGACCGGATGCCGTGGAGCCGGTGGCACTGGCTGATTGTCGTTTCACTCGGAGCAACGTGGATTCTCGATGGACTTGAAGTCACACTCGCCGCTTCGCTCGGCGGAATTCTTACGCGTCGCGAGGCGCTCGGACTGAGCGACGCGCAAGTGGGCGCGAGCGCGACCTTTTATCTGGCGGGCGCGGTGATCGGCGCGCTACTTTTTGGTTACGGAACCGATCGGCTCGGACGAAAGAAATTATTTTTCATTACGGTGGCGGTTTATCTCACCGCCACGGGGTTAACCGCATTTTCCTGGAGTTTTGCCAGCTACGCTTTCTTTCGCGCGCTGACGGGAGCGGGGATCGGCGGCGAATATGCGGCAATCAATTCAGCGATCGACGAATTGATCCCGGCGCGTGTGCGCGGGCGCGTGGATCTAATGATCAACGGATCGTACTGGGTCGGTGCCGCGCTCGGCTCGGCTGCGACGATTGTGCTCCTCGATCCACGCCGGCTGCCGATTTGGTTGGGCTGGCGTTGTGCGTTTGGAATCGGCGCGACGCTCGGTCTGGTCGTGATTTTCTTTCGCCAATGGATTCCGGAAAGTCCGCGCTGGCTGATGATCCACGGACGAAATGCGGAGGCGGAACAAATTGTTGCGGAAGTCGAACGAAGGATAACGCTGCATCCAAAAACATTGCCCGCACATGATGCGCCTCCCACACGCATTCACACGCGCACGCACACACCGTGGCGAGAAATTTGGAACGCGATTGTGCACGAACATCGACAACGTTCACTTCTCGGCTTTGTGTTAATGCTCACGCAGGCATTTTTCTACAACGCCATCTTTTTTACTTACGCACTGGTCTTGATGCGGTTTTACGGCGTGCCCGAGAAAAATGTGGGTGGCTATTTGCTGCCCTTTGCGCTTGGAAATGTGCTTGGCCCGCTGTTAATCGGGCACTTGTTCGACACAATTGGACGCAAGCCGATGATCACCGCGACGTATGCGCTCGCGGGCCTGTTGCTCGCCGCGACGGCCTGGCTTTTCCGGGCGGGAATGCTCACCGCGCAGACACAGACACTGGCGTGGACGCTCATCTTTTTTGTCGCCTCTGCGGCAGCGAGCTCCGCGTATCTGACGGTGAGCGAAATTTTCCCGCTCGAAATTCGTGCCCTGGCGATCGCGATTTTTTATGCAATCGGAACACTCGCCGGCGGAGTGGGCGCGCCCGTGTTGTTCGGATGGATCATCGGGACGGGATCGACCACCGCATTGTTCATCGGATATCTCGTCGGGGCGGCGCTGATGATTTTTGGCGGATTGACTGAGGCGTGGATCGGTGTACCTGCGGAGCGGCGGCCACTCGAACACGTGGCCGCGCCATTATCGAGTCGCGAGCTGTAACAGCGCTCTATGAACGTCGCGTTGATTTGTCGTCATAGACCGCCGCTACAGGAAAGTGTGAGCTCGCGCGTGTGAGCCGGGCCCGCCGGACCCAGTTTGCTCGAATAAAGATGAAACGATTCGACACGCACCAATCCCGCATCAAGATCGACATTCGATTTCAAAAAACGGCGCACGAGATGCGACGAAACGTTCCGGCAACGCGCAAGCGTGATGTGCGGATGCCAGGGTCGCAAATCCGGTTCCAGACCGACGGCGACAGCGGCGTCGCTTACGCGCTTGTGCAACTGGAACAGGTGCGGATGTCCACGACCAACGCCGACCCAAATAATTTTCGGCGAATTTTTTGGCGGAAAGGTTCCCACGCCCGCGATCGGCAGAAAAAAAGCGCCGAAATGAATCAGGCTGAGTTTTTCGCGCAATTTTAGATCAACATCTTCCGGCACAGATCCAAAAAAAACGAGCGTGAGATGCATTTGCTCAGCGTCAACCCAACGGACGTCGCGAATTTTCGGGTCAAGATCGACAAGGACGTGTTTGATTGATTCCGGCAATTCGATTGCAGCAAAGAGGCGCTTTGCTTTCACCGAATCTCCGACCCGCGACGCGGCTCATCGCCAGCAGGTCCACCCGGCGATGGCAAACAGGCGTTCGCCATTTTCATCATCCGCCCGAAGAGATTTGGAAAAAGCGCGTTCGCCATAATGATAAACCGCGCCGACACCGGCATGACAAGCGCGGGCCGGCCGCTGGCGCACGCCGCGAAAATTTTTCTCGCCGCTCGCTCAGCGGAAATGGAAGCAAATGGCAATCTGCTCGCTGCCGTAAATCGTTTGTATTCGGCTGCGTGGTCGCCCTTGAATTTCGCGAAGCTGTGCGAACCGGTGCGCATCATTCCCGGTGTGACGGTGGTGACGTAAATATTTTCTCGCGCTAACTCCGCGCGAATCGCATCCGAGAAACCGGCGAGGCAGAACTTGCTCGCCGTGTATGGCGCCATGTGCGGAACGGCGATTTTCCCGCCGATGGAAGAGATGTTGACGATGCGTCCGTCGCCGCGCCGGCGGAAATGCGGAATCGCTTCGCCAATAATGTGGTAGGGCGCCCAAAAGTGAAGCATGATCGCTTTTTCGAAATCGGCGGGCTTCATGTGCGCGAGCGGGCCGACTTCAATGATGCCGGCATTGTTGATCACAACATCGAGGCCGCCGAAGTGATCGACGATTTTTTCCACTGCTTGCTTGATCTGCGTGGGCTCAAGCAAATCGCATTCGACCGGCAGCGTGTCTCCGCCACGTCGCCTTAGATCATCGCAAGCCCGCGCCAGTTCGTTTGGATCGCGCGCGAGTAAGGCAACGCGTGCGCGACGCGCACAAGCCTCCCGCGCCAGAGCCAGACCGAGTCCGCGCGAGCCACCGGTGATCAGAATGGTCCTGCCATCGAAAGAGAATCGGCTGGCAAACATACGAACGATCTTGATCTAAGCGTGGCGGCGATTGAAACGCGCGACTTCGCGCGCTGTCTCACGCTCGATGGCGCGTTTTTTCAGATCGGCTCGTTTGTCGCGCGCGACTTTGCCGTGGGCGAGACCGAGCTCAGCTTTCAGCTTTCCGTTCTTCCAATACAGTTTGAGAACGACCAGCGCACGCCCGGCGACTTGCGTCTCGCCGTAAAGCTTCGCGATCTCTTGCCGATGTAATAACAATTTGCGCACTCGTTTGGCTGCCGGAATTTCATGGCTGGCGCGCTCATATGGTTGAATGTCGGCGTTGTAGAGAAAAGCTTCGCCATTTTCGATGCGCGCGAAGGCGTCACTGATGTTCGCTTTGCCAGCGCGGATGGATTTGACCTCACTGCCCTTCAGCTCGATGCCAGCCTCGTAGCGCTCGAGAATGTGATAATCGCGCAGCGCCTTGCGATTAAGAATCGACTCGGCAGCCATGATCGCGCCCTGAAACGCGACGGAAATTCAGGCGCCGTCCGCGGAATCCTTGATCGATTCGTAGGTGAGCTTGCCGGCGATGATTTCCTTGAGCGCAATGTCGGTGAGAGAAGCGCGCGGACCTACCTCCACCATCGGCCGATGTCCCAAACCGAGCTGACGCACGCGCTTGGAGACAACGTTGATCAGGAGTTGCTGATTTGGGATGACTTGGGCTGCTTCCTGGAGGAGTTGAGTCGTCATATTGCGCAAGGAATGGACGGGGCGGAATGCTTCCGTCGGGAATTGAAGAATGGTCGGCGACTCGCCGGCAAGAACGAAGGGAGTGAGCGGCGGGGCGAGCATGATAAAAGGAGTGTTGACTTTGCGAGCAGCGCAAATGGTTGTCAACCGATTTGTTCGCGCAGTTGTCGATCTTTGGGGCGGAAGAAGTTTCGCCGGCGCAGCGCTAGCGCCGGGCACTTCGTGTCGCAAGAACAACCGGGTGGCGGAACAGAGACTTTCCTTGTCCTCGCTTCCATTCCACGCATACTAGTTAGTGATCAATTAGCGCGATGCAGCGTTGGAATAATCGCGCGGCTCATCCATTTATGAAAATTTCGGGCTGTGGCTCAGCTTGGTAGAGCGCTGCGTTCGGGACGCAGAGGCCGTGGGTTCAAATCCCACCAGCCCGATATCCTTCGAAATTAACAGCCCGCGGCCCGACGACGTGCAGAGACAGGATGACATCGTTTTTCATTCGGGTGTGCACGTCTTGTCCGCGAAGAAGTGAGTTGCAGCCTAGTGGATTAGATGGTTGGATCGACAATTGCAAGGTATGGGTTCTCTGAAGAAACGACGCAAAGCGAAAATTTCAAAACACAAGCGACGCAAGCGGATGAAGGAGAACCGGCATAAAAAGCGTTTGCGCTATAAGGCGTAGCGCTCCACGCATTCTGATTGCTCGCTCGAGTGGCAACTGGTTTGCGAACCATGCCGCCACAGCTACAGTCGAAAACATGATAGGGCAGCAGCACTTGGGTGTCCGCGCTCTTCGCTATCTTTTTTGCCCGCTCCTGCTTTTTTCGCTGGCTAACCCCGCGAGCGCACGAACCCCGCGCGTGCTGCTGCCCAAGATCCAGCCTTCGCCTTCAGCGCAGAGAAAACTCGAGCCGCAGGACGATTCTTTTAGCCTCACGCCGGCGAAGGACCTCGTCCTTCGCCCGGAAGGCGAGCACCAGGCCGAGGCGCTTGCTCATTTCGTCGAAGGGACTTCGTTCGAAGAGAACGGCGAGATGAGCAAGGCGTTGGAAGCGTATCGTAAAGTGCTTAATGTCGATCCAGGGCAATCCGAACTTGCATCGCGTGTAGCCGCTTTGCTCGCACGGCAGGATGATTTTCCACAGGCGATCGATGTTCTTAAAGACGCGATCGCAAAAAATCCGAATGAATCCGAGCCCTACCTCCAGCTTGCTTTCATTTACGCGAAGTACCTCAAAAAAACCGATCAAGCCGTCGATTACGCAAACCGGGCCATCGCACTCGATCCACGGAACATCGAAGCTTATCAGCGTCTCTACGAAATCGAATTGGACGCCGGAGAGGAAAAAGAAGCGCTTCAATCACTCGACCGCGCCGCCAAAGTGCGCAGTGACGATCCGACATTCTGGACGAAACTGGGGAAACTTTATGCGTCAATCGTCTTCAGACCAGGTTCGGAATCGAAACCCGATGAAATTGCGCGCGTTAATGAAATTTTCAAAAGGGCAGCGGAACATGCCGGCGAGGATTCCGCGACCCTTAAGGACGTCGCGGACTATTACGCGTCTTCGCAGCAAATAAAGGAGGCAATCCCGCTCTATCTCCGCGTGCTCGAATTGCAACCTGACGATGTCAATGCGCGAGAAAAACTCGCCACTGGGTTCGTCTTGACGAACCAACGGGCGAAGGCGGTTGAGATGCTCGAGCAAATCATCAAACAGCACCCGGAAAAATACCAGCCATATGACTTGCTCGCCGAGGTTTTGGATGACGAGGCGCGATCACTTCAGCGGGCAAACCAGATCGGGCAGGCAAAAGCCGAGTTCACAAAAGCGGCAGCAAATTACGAGCAAAGCCTGTTGATAAATCCCACTCGGGCCGGCACGTACATGCGACTGGCGGAGTTGCTCCTCGGCCCCGTAAAAGATGCCGGGCGCGCGGTGAAACTTCTCACCGAAGCCCGCAGCCGTTTCGCGGACGCTCCTGAAATCATTTACTATCTTGCTCTTGCTCAGCGCGAAGCAAAGCATGCTCAACAAGCCGTCGCCACTTTTGAAGAGGCCCTGCACCAAGCTGAGCTCGAAGACAATGAAATCGTCAACGCCCGTTTTTATTTTAATTATGGCGCCACCGCGGAGCAGGCAAGCCTGTATGAAAAAGCGGCCGACTTATTTCGCAAATCAATTGCTCTGGATCCAGCGAACGCGGCCGAAGCCTACAACTATCTCGGCTACATGTGGGCGGAGCACAACCTGCACCTGGACGAAGCCGACGATATGATCAAACACGCGCTCAAGATCGAGCCGAACAACGGCGCCTATCTCGACAGCCTCGGTTGGCTCGAGTTTCGACAGGGGAAATTTGAGCAAGCCCTGGCCGATTTGCTTCGCGCCGCTAAAAATATGGCACAGGATGATCCGGTCGTGTTCGAACACATCGGTGATACCTATCTAAAGCTGACCCGAGTGCCGCAGGCATTGGAAGCATGGCAGAAGGCAATCGCGCTCGACCCTCAAAACAAAAAACTGGCGGAGAAGATCGAGAGTACCAAGACCACCATGACCAAAGGTGATCCAGCCAGGCGCGATCCGCTTCAATAAGCCACGATGTCGATCTTGCGTTGTTATTCCTGAAACAAAGAACGCTCGCATGCTTGCATGAGCAGATATCCGACACCGTGGCAACGCAAAACAATGTGGGCAGCGCTGTCCGCGTTCTTTATCGTTTTTCTTATCGCGATCGTCGGTTCGGTCATATGGGTGGCCGCGAACGTAATCGCGTTTCTTCAGCCAATCTTAATTCCGGTAGCGATCGCTGCGATCCTTGCTTATCTGCTTGATCCGCTCGTGACGCGAATGTGCAGAGGCGGTCTTGGCCGCACCAGAGCGGTTCTTCTTGTTTTCGCCATTGCCTTTTTCGCGCTCGGCGGATTGATCGCTTGGCTCGCACCGACGATTTCGATGCAGAGCGCGAATTTTGCGAGGGAACTTCCTGGCTACACCCAAAAAGCGCGAGATCGCGTTGTCGATCTTATTGTTCGCTACGATCGAACGTTTGGAATGCCCGGCGGTGTGCGCGGTAAAACCGGATCGCCCACGACAAATTTTGTAAACTGGTTGCTCAGTTCTCCAGCGCCGCGTGCGCAGCCCAGCGCATCCACAACCGTCGCGCCATCCGCAACTCCAGCGCCGGAAGAGAGCGTGGCCCCAACCGAGACGATCGCGCCGGCCCCGGCCAAAGTCACCTCAGCGGACCGCCAGCGGATCCAGGAAGCAGTGCAAAGGGTAATTCCCAGCCTCGAACGTCAATTGCCTGCCTGGAGTGAAAAGTTTTGGAATCTTCTTAAAAAGAGCATCGGCGGTTTTCTTGGCGTCACAGGATTTCTGCTCAGCCTTGTGTTGGTGCCGATCTATTTGTTTTTCTTTTTAAAAGAAACTCCCCGCATTGAACAAAGATGGAAGGATTATCTGCCACTGCGCGCCTCGCCGCTCAAAGACGAAGTCGCGGAAGTCCTGTCCCAGATCAACCATTACATCATCGCTTATTTCCGAGGCCAGCTCCTGGTCTGTCTGGTGGACGGCACTCTCATCGGCAGCGCGTTGACCGTTATCGGCCTTAATTTTGCGCCACTCATAGGCGTTCTCGTCGTGATCCTGACGATGATTCCTTACATCGGCATCGTTCTTTGTTGGGTCCCCGCTGTGTTGATTGCGGCTTTTCAATGGGGCGACTGGTGGCACCCGTTTTGGGTGACGGTGATTTTCATCGTCATCCAAAATCTTGAAGGCATGTTCTACGCGCCACGTATCGTGGGAAACTCCGTCGGCCTTCATCCGATGACTGTGATTGTGTCGATCTTCGTCTGGGGCTTGCTCATAGGCGGATTGTTGGGCCCAATCCTGGCCGTGCCTTTGACAGCCACGGTCAAGGTCCTGCTGATGCGTTATGTTTGGAGCCGTCGCCTGCGCGAGGAACAAATCGACTCAATAGAGCAAGTGCCCGCCGTCCAAAGCGCCAGGCATTAGTTTCAACCGGCGCAACCAGCGCTGGCCACTTGCATTCTCTTTCACTCCGAGCAAAGGAGACAAAAATGGCGGGAAAAACTAGACGCGTGCGGCGCAAAAGAAAAAGCCGAGCCTCCCGCGGCATCACACTTTTCTCCCCTTTCGGACGTCACTTATCGCCGTTACGCATTGGAATCTTAATCGCTACTACCGCACTCGCCTTCGTGTTCAGCACGATTTTTTTCGGCTACACCTCGGAGCTTTACAATGCCTGGCGTCAGAAGCGTTTGCTCCAGCGAGCGAACATGTTGCTAAGCGAGGGCAATCTGAACGAAGCGATGGCGGTGGCGCAGCAGGCTAATCTCAATGAAGCAATGAAAATTGCGAAGGAGGCTCTGCGAATCCAGCCCGATTCCCTACCTGCGTTTTATGTTTTGGCTGAAGCGGCGGAGAAACGCGGCCTTCAGGAAAGCGTTTCCTGGCGCGCCCAAATCGCTCGCCTTCTACCGCGCGATCTGGATAGCCAGCTAAATCTTGCCTCGGCCGCTCTGCGATTTGGCCAACTCGATATCGCCCGAAAAGCGCTCGACAATGTTTCCTCCAGCGACCGCGACAAAGCTGCCTTCCATGTCGTCGCCGGCTGGTTGGCACGCGCCGAGGGAAATTTCGCCGAGCAAGAGCAGCAATTCGCGGCCGCGGTCAGGAAAGGACCAGGCAACGATCTCTATCAATTTAATCTTGCCGCATTGCAAATCCGGTCCCCCGAAAAGGAAAAAAGCGCAAACGCGCGCGCCACCCTCGACCGGCTTAGCAAGCTCACTTCTTTCCGAACCGGGGCGTTGCGCGCCTTGCTGAACGATGCCGTGGACCGCAACGACTTTGCCGCAGCTGACGCACTCGCTCAGCAGCTCCAGATGTCGCAACAGGTCACCTTCAGTGATTATCTGCTTTGTTTGAATTTTTATCGCAAGCTCGACGATAAAAAATTCGAAGCCCTGCTGGAAAAGGTAAAACCAGTTGCCGCGCGCGATCCATCCGATCTCGCGCTCCTCATGTATTGGATGAATAACAACGGTCTCTCTGCGGAAGTTCTCGACTGGATCGACGAGCTGTCTTCCAACATCACGACTCGTCCCCCAGTCGCCATCGCTGTTGCCGAAGCATTTGCCAATAAAAAAGACTGGTCGCGGCTCAGGCGCTGGACCCGCAGCGGCTCATGGATGGACGAGGATTATTTACGGCTCGCTTACCAGGCTTTCGCCGCGCGCGAATCGCGGCAATCCATCGCCGACGCGGAATTCGCTTCGCTCTGGCGCGCGGCCGAGCGAG
The DNA here is from genome assembly GCA_955652255.1 of uncultured Chthoniobacterales bacterium. GTDB lineage: Bacteria > Verrucomicrobiota > Verrucomicrobiia > Chthoniobacterales > UBA10450 > UBA10450. The sequence continues at coordinate 15,149 of CATPAW010000218.1, forward strand.
ACGCCAACGACCAGCCCGACCGGGAAATCAAGCTCGCACGGCTCGCGACCAGATGGAATTTATCGATCGAAGCGGATGAACTTTGGTCACGCGTTTCCCGAAATCCTTCGACTCGACGCGAAGCGCTTGATTCGCTTTATCGCCTTTATCGCGCAAACAACGAAATCAGAAAAGTTTATGATGTTCTCCAGCGTTTGCACGAAAGCTCTCCGAATGAACCGGCCATCACCGCGAACCTCGCGCGGCTTGGCCTGACTATTGACCAAAACACAATTGAAGCACAGCAACTCGCAAAAGAAGCTTATGACCGCGCACCCAACGACGTTAATTGCGCTGTCACCTACGCGTTTTCTCTCTACAGCATAGGCCGCACAAACGAGGGGCTCGAGATTGTAAAAAAATTACCGCCCGATCAATTGCACGATCCCCACGCCGCGGTTTACGTCGCGCTGTTTTTGATCGACGAAAACCAGACCGACGCGGCCCGGGATTACATAGAAGCTGCGGAGCGAGGTCCGATTTATCTCGAAGAAAAAAGATTACTCGCCGAAGCCAGGACGAAGCTGGCTTCGGCTTCGCCCACCCCATCGCCGCCGCCTTCGCTGTCACCGGTAGCTCCAACACCAGCGTCGGCATCCACGCCAGGATCGACATCGGCGCCATCCCCCGCGCCTGCACCGTCGGCTTTGCCATAACAGGTCAATCTTTGTACGGATCGACAATGTCGCGTCCGGCCATCGCCACGCCCAGCGGACGAAGTGTGTGCAATACTCGAATCGTGCCTGCATGCGCGGCCAGAACATCCGGAAGACGCCGATAGGCCTGCGGCGCTTCATCAAGATCGCCGCCGCGCAAAACAACATGTCGATCTTGCAGCCATTTCATCATTGCATCATGCCGAACGAGTCCGTCCTGCCGGATTCGCTTGTTGCCAACTTTGACAAAACGGCCTTTCGCCGCCGTCCGCGACATTATCCGCCCGGCGCCGTGAATCGTTGAGAAGAGGGCTTCGCGCGAAATGGGCGAATCAACTCCTTCAATGATCACTGCGTCATCGCCCATGCTTCCACCGACGAAACCTTTCTGTCCCGGAAACGCTGGCGTCGCACCTTTGCGCACCACCCAATACTCCTGACCCGCATGTTTTTCCCGCCATGCAAAGTTGTGATGATTGTGCACTTCATCAACGATGTTCGCGCCCAGAATTCCGCGCACGACGTGCCGCGCCACCGCTTCGCGCCCCGCATAAGCGTAACGACCCGCCAGATGCATTCCGGCCAGATAATCGCTGCCGATCGCCGATTTTCCATCGACCACGGTCGGCGGCACATCCATTCCATCTTTGCCGCCGGCCGCTCTTAAAAAATGCGTGGCTGTTTTGTGCCCGAGCCCGCGCGACCCGAAATGCACACCGACCCAAATGCGGTCCTGCTCGTCCGCGAAAAGATCGACATAATGGTTCCCGCCGCCCACCGTGCCGAGCTGCTCCGCTGCCGTCGGTTTCAAATCCCGCATTGGCTTTAATTCCCACGCCGGATCCTCAAACAGCTCGTGCTCGACGCGTGTTTTGCTTTTGCGACCAATGCCGAATGAAATGTCGCGCACAACGTCGTCCATGATTTTGCCGATCTTCGGTGCGACGTGCTCCCGTTTCGCATCCGTGCGGATGGCAAGGTTGCCGCAGGCGATATCGAATCCAACGCCGCTGAGCGAAATTTTGTCCTTGTAGGCAACCACGCCACCGATCGGTTGCGCATAACCCTTATGTCCGTCGGCGCAAAGCACACCGCGCTCAGCGCCTGCCGCGACGCACGTCTCGATCTGCTTGATCGTCGCTTCGTCGTGCTGACCGAAAATCTTTGTCTTGTTTGCCATCAATCCAGCTCTCAACAAAAGCTCGGACTGATGGCGAAGATTTCAATCAGCTACCGTCCAAGCGATTTCGCCGCAATAATGCGCCACGCTTTGACATCCGCGCGATCGCGCACCGGTAAATGACAGCGCACCGCTTTAATCGAATCGAAAACGACTTCCTTGAATGGCAGTCTGATCGTGGACGCGAGTTCCTTTTTCACCGCCATCGGGATTTTCTTGTAAAGAAGACTCACGTGTGGATCGCGCACGAACTTGCCGCGCGATTTCGCCGCGCGAAGATCGACAATAAGTTTTTTCAGTGCGTTGTTCGATTTGAATCGCACGAAAAGTGTCTTGGTGAATTTGGATGAAAAACTGATTTCCCGAAGGCGCAGTTGGATCAACGATGCATCAATCTGCTCGAGAATTTGCTTGGATGTTTGTCGATCTTCTGCGGTCACGAGAAGCGTAAGATGCGGTTCGAAGGGCGGCGCATCGAATTGTTTGGCAAGAATGCGAATCAGCTCGCAAAACAATTCGCGTTTCGGCTCCGCCGGAATAAGCCAGTAAACCGTGGCGTATTTCTTGCCCGTCCTGGAGGGACGCGCGCCGTCGCGTCCTTTCATCTTGGGCGCCGACGGCGCGGCGCCTTCCAAAGTTGATTGTCGATCTTACGTGCCGGATTTCGCCGTCGCTGCCACGTCCTTCGAATTAATATCGAATGTGATCATGAATCCATTTGTTCCTTTGAACTCAAACGCTTTGTCACCCGCGCGATAGGCTTCAACGTCGTTCGGCATCATGATGAAGCCGTCATTACGCGGCACGCCCCAGTACTTCAAATTCTGGATCACGATCGGGGCGTCCGTCATTCCTTTGAACTTATTTAGAACGACCTCGCCAGTTTTTCCGTCGTCCATCTTCGCTTCGGCACGGTCCCTGGATGCGGTCCACGTCATTTTCGCATCCTGCGCAACGGTGAATGAATTCCATTTCACCGGGTAAACGTGACCGAGGATCGCTTTGATGCCGTCACGCTGCGCCGGCGTGACTGATGGATCGAAGGTCAAAGCCGCCCAATCCATCCGGCCTTTCGAGAAATCTCCGCCGAGGTCGCCGGCGACCCAGAATTTCGCGCCATCCAGGTTCGTGCTGCCGTAAATTCCGTGGTTAACTTTAAAGGCGTTGTTGAATTTACAGAAGTGTTCACCGCCTTCGCCATGTGAATGGCCGGCGTGCTCACCGTGCCCCGCTGGCTTATCGTTGAAATAACACTGGCAAAACATCGGGCAACTGCATGCCTCGATGATACTGGCGTTCATCGACCACTCAGGCGTGGCGGACTGAGGATCTGCCGCCACGAGAGAGCGCGCCGCAAGAAATAAAAATCCAACAAGGAAAGAGAAAGCTCGCATAATTACCTCCGGTTGAAACTTAAGAGACGGTAAAAGTCTGCGACTCCCTTCAAGCTCAGTCAAGCCGAATGAGCGTGTTGATCTTCGGCGGATTGCGGCCCGCCAATTCTCGGAAACCCCCATTGGTCCAAGCCTCGCGATTATTTCGCCTTTGCCGAAACAGTTTTGAGATCGAGCTGGACGGCGGAGCCTTTCTGCCAGGCATCCGCGCCAGGATCGATCTTTGCATCCGGAATGTCGGCGCGCGCGGCCTTTTTAGCGGCGACCGAAATTGAATAAAGTTGATCACGCTCGGCCGCAATCTTCGGATCCAACTGGCCATCTTTGGTGAAGGCCATCATGAGTTGCGGAATGCCCAGAGGCAGTTTGTCACCGCGATCCACCTGCCACGTGTGCCAGGTTTTTCCGTAAGTGCCGATCAAGACCTTCATCAAATCCTTTTCGGCTGCTTCGGGAGCGCCTGGGGCCGTCAGCGCTCCTGATTTCACTTCATAGTTGTGACTGTGCCAGAATTTTTTCTCGTCGGCCGGCAATGATTCGAAGATTTTTGCGCTGACGATGTATTCTACGCCGATCAGCCGCGCATCTTTCCTTTCCGAATCGTAGATCACGCATTGCAGCACTTCGTCGCTCAAATGCGAGCAATAATGCTGCGCAATGAGCTGGCGCTTCATGTTGCCGCTGTAAAAATGGATGCCGCAAACGTGCGCGCCGATTGCGGTGATCGGTGCAAGCTCGGCATTAGGCTCCGAACTTTTCGGCGCCGCCGTTGCTTCGACCGGCGATTGCGCGAAAGCAGCAGCTGTCATGAAAAGGCATGTGATAAAAAGACTTAAAGTTTTCACAAGTCGTTCCTCGGTTGTGGGTTGACCTGACTGGCTAAGCGTAAAGGTTTGTCCCTCATCGAGGCAAGGCAAAACCTCGAGGAACTGCTCGATCTTTGCGGTACGCGAAGCTCGATTCGTGAATAAGGTGGCGCGCATCGGCGCATGGAGCAGATTAGCGTGTGCACCAGGTCGCAAGTAGTGCCGTAGACTGGAACGCCATTCGCGAAG